>NZ_RZSA01000269.1:0-6998 GCF_003998075.1 Mesorhizobium sp. M2A.F.Ca.ET.037.01.1.1
GGAGGGAGCAATGAAACGATCGAAGGAAATCCATGTGACGGGCCTGGGCTTCCCGGAGGGACCGGTGGCGCTCCCGGACGGTTCGATCGCCTTCGTCGACCTGCTCCACGCCAAGGTGCGCGCCTTTAAGGACGGCGCCGTGCGCGAGTTGGCCACGCTGCCCGGCGCGCCCAATGGCATGAGGCTCGGCCCCGACGGCGCGCTCTACATTTGCAACAATGGCGGGCTTGCGCCGGAATCGTTGGAGACGCTGCATTTTGCCGCCCCGATGATCCCCGGCTGCATCCAGCGCCTGCAGCTCGACGGCCGCTGGGAAAATTTTGCCGACCAACTGCCCGGCGCAAAGCCTTCGCGGCCGAACGATTTGATCTTCACGCCGCAGGGCGAGATCGTGTTCACCGATCCGCAGAACTGGGAGGTGTTCGGCGCCGACGACGCGGCCTATCATGGCGGGCAGTTGCTTGCGGCGGGACAGGACCGGAAGGTCCGCGCGCTGGCCAAGATGACCGGCTTCCCGAACGGGCTTGTCTTCCATCCCGACGGCTCGCTGATCGTCGGCATCACCATGGAGCATCGTCTGCTGCGCTTCGACTGGAACGGCGGCAGTGTTGGCGCGATGAGCGAATGGGTTCGTTTCGACGGCCGCTTCAACCCCGACGGCATGGTCTGCCATGACGGCCTGCTCTACGTCACCGGCAGCACCGGCGACCGGGTCGCGATCCTCGACACATCAGGTCGGCTGGTCGAGATGATCGATTGCGGCCAAGGCAGCGACCCGACCAATTGCTGCGTCCGTGACGGCCGGCTCTGGGTGACGCTCGGCCTGCCAGGCCAGCTCGTCTCCTACGCTCTTTGACCAACGCCTCCCAGACCATCCTCGAACGAGTAAGCCCATGTCCCGTGAAGATGATTTCGTTCCGCCCGAACTCGGCCCCGTCAACATCCGCCCGCGCAAGGCCTGGGCGATGCCCGCCGACGAGCACTGGCACTCCAATCCCTGGTATGAGGCGCCGCGCGGCGACCCTGCCCTGCCCGAGGTCTATACCTACACGGACACGATGTCCTATGACCCGGGCGACGAGGTCGTCTTCCATTCCTCGACCACCGCGCCGAAATGGACGCTAGAGATCTACCGCGACGGCTATCGGCCGGAAACCGTCCACAAGGTCGAGGATATCGCCGGCGCCTTCGCGCCGACGCCGGCGGATGCATACCGCTCCGGATGCGGCTGGCCGGTGAGCCACCGCTGGCGTCTTCCGGCCGATCTGCGCTCGGGCTTCTACCGGGTCGTCTCGACCTGCGCCCGCGCCAATGGCGGCAAGTTCGTCCAGCATCACTTCTTCGTCGTGCGGCCGACGGCGGCCACGCGCCGCGCCAAGATCCTGATGATCCTGCCGACCGGCACCTGGACCGCCTATAACGACTTCGGCGGCGCCAACCACTATTTCGGCGTTGCCGGTCCGGGCAAGGACCAGCCTTCGCCCGTGCTTTCGCTCGAGCGCCCATGGACCCGCGGCGTCGTCTGGCTGCCGCCCGGCGCGCCGCGCATCTGTGCCGACCCGCTGCCGGAATTCGGCGACGCGCCGCGCTACCCTATGAAGGAATGGGCCTATGCCAACGGCTTCGGCCAGTATTACGCCGCCGCCGGCTGGGCGCAGTTCGATCGACACTTCGTACTATGGGCGGAGAAGGAAGATTACGAGCTTGACATGATTACGCAGACCGACCTGCACTTTAGGCCGGAGCTCCTCGATGCTTATCCATGCCTGACCATTGTCGGTCACGACGAATACTGGACCCGCGAGATGCGACTGGCGATCGAAGCCTATGTCGAACGCGGCGGCAGGCTTGCGCGCTTCGGCGCCAACTTCCTCTGGCAGATCCGCCTGGAGGATGACGGCAAGCGCCAGATCTGCCACAAGTTCAACGCCATCAACAATGATCCCGTCGCCGGCACCGACAAGGCGCATCTGCTGTCGACCGCATGGGAAGATAAGGATGTCGCCTGGCCGGGCGCCTCGACCGTCGGCGTCAACGGATTGCATGGGCTCTACGCGTCCTGGGGCGGCTTCGCGCCGCACGGCCAGAAAGGCTTCACCGTCTACCGTCCGGAGCACTGGGTGTTTGCCCGCACCGGGTTGCATTATGCCGACATCTTCGGCGACAAGGAGCGCATCTTCGCCTACGAGGTCGACGGTCTCGACTACACATTCAGGCATGGCCTCCCCTACCCTGTCCCGGTCGACGGTCAGCCGGAAACGATCGAGATCCTCGCCATGGCGCCGGCGGTGCTTGCCGAGGACGAGCCGGACGGCGAAGGCTTCCGCTATTACGTCCGCAGCAGCGACCATGAGGGCCTGGTGAAATGCGTCACCGGCGAGGTGACGCCGGAAGGGCTTGCCCGCTACAAATACGGCGCCGGCATGATGGTGCACATGACGCGCGGCAAGGGCGAAGTGCTGACCGCCGCGACCTGCGAATGGGTCATGGGCCTCAAGCGCGGCGACCGCTTCACCGAGCAGATCACCCGCAACGTCCTCGACCGTTTCACCAACGCATGACGTGGCGCGGCGGACCGTCGTTTTGATCCTCGGAAGGCAGAGCAGGCGCCGCTCTGCTTTCCGATTTCGCCTGACCATTGCGCTCCCGCACGCGCGGACACCCGAATATTTTTTCGGTGACCGACCGACGACCTGGGCCACGACCTGAAAGCGGCTTGGCACTCAGGAGAAGTCCCCTGCCGGCTAGCCGGCCCGCCGCTCAAACCCGTCCGGGTCCGCACCGGCGCATCGAACAATACGCTTGCGGCCCTCGCGGCTACTGACTATAGTCAAGCAGATTTGAAATTAAATTCCACTCTCTGATTTCTGGGCACTAATGAGCTCAACGAACGATCAATCTCTCGTCGTCATCGAGAGCCGCCCCGTCGAGAATGTGGGGCTGGTCGAGATCAATCGACCTGAATTGCGCAATGCACTCAATCTGGAGGTGCGCGAGAAGCTGGCCGCCGCGGTCGTCGGCTTTTCGGAGGATCCGGAAATCCGGGCTATCGTGATCGCTGGGCGCGGTGGCAACTTCGTCGCGGGAGCCGACATCAAGGCCTTCGAAAAGCTCGGCTCGGCCGACATGCTTCTGCAGCGCACCCATCGCTATTGGGACGTGATCGCCAGATGCCCGAAACCAGTCCTCGCCGCGGTCGAAGGCTTCGCGCTCGGCGGCGGCTGCGAACTTGCCATGCACGCCGATATCATCGTTGCCGCTCGGACAGCCACATTCGGGCAGCCCGAGGTGAAGCTCGGCTTGATGCCGGGCGCCGGCGGCACCCAGCGGATGCTGCGGGCGATCGGCAAATACAAGACGCTGATGCTCGTTCTCACCGGCGATATGTTTTCGGCGGAAGATGCCGAGCGTGCCGGTCTTGTCAGCACCCTGACGGACGAGGGCAAGGCCTTGGAGCAGGCGCTCCTGATCGCGCAGAAGATCAGCCGGCTCCCGCCCCTGGCCGTCGAGCAGATCAAGGAAGCTGTGATCAACGGAGAGGACGCCCCGCTGGAAACGGCGTTGAGGCTGGAACGCAAGGGCTTCCAGCTGCTTTTCGACACCGCCGACAAGCGGGAAGGCGTCGCCGCCTTCCTTGAGAAGCGCAAGCCCTCATTCAAGGGGCGCTGACTTGGCTAGCACGGGAGGGGTGTCGACAAGTCCGATCGAAAAAGCCGGCGTCGTGGGCGCCGGAGTGATGGGCTCCGGCATCGCCGAAGTCCTGGCAGCGTCAGGTATCGACGTGATGATCGTCGATGAAGCACCCGGAAAGGCGGCCGCCGCCGTCGAGCAGATCGCGTCGCGCCAGCGAGCGCGGGCCGTAGCGGGCAAGGTCAGCGCGGATTTTGTCGAGAAGCTGCTTGCGCGCATAACGCCTGTCGAAACCCTCGATCATCTGGCTGGCGCCGATCTGGTCGTGGAAGCCATCATCGAACAAATCGAACCCAAACGCCGGCTCATCGAGGCATTGGAGAAGATCGTGGGGGCCGACGCGATCATCGCGACTAACACCTCTTCCCTCTCGGTGACGGCGATCGCGTCAGCGGCTGAGCGGCCGCAGCGGGTCGCCGGCTACCATTTCTTTAATCCCGTGCCGGTGATGAAGCTGGTCGAGGTCATCTCTGGCGCGCACACTTCACCCGAGGTGGAGCGCGCACTGGTCGATCTGGCCGCGCGCTTCGGCCATCGTCCGGTAATTGCGGCAGACACCCCCGGCTTCATCGTTAACCATGCCGGGCGCGCCTTTGGCACAGAAGCCTTGGCGATGCTGCGCGAAGGCGTAGCCTCGATCGGCGAGATCGATGCGATCCTGCGCGATGCCGCCGGCTTCAAGATGGGGCCGTTCGAATTGATGGACCTGACCGGCCTCGACGTTTCGCACCCGGTCATGGAAAGCATCTACACCCAGTTCTACCAGGACCCGCGCTACCGACCTTCCGGGATTGCTGCCCAGCGTGTGGCGGCAGGTCTGCTCGGCCGCAAGACGGGGCGCGGTTTCTACAGCTACGACCCCAACCGGCAGGCAGCGCCGCTGAACACTGCGCAAGCGGCCGACACCGCGGTAATTCCGAAATGCGTCGCCGTGCTGGCGGACAATGACGCGGCCGATATCCGAAAGATGGTCGCGTCGACCGACGCGGCGGCCGTGGATCCCGACGCTCTGGCGCCTGGGCAGTACGATCTCGTCCTCGTTGGATTGGAGGGCGAGGATGTCGCCGGCGCAGCACGGCGTCTCGGCCTGCCGCCGTCACTGTGCGTCGGCTTCGATCCCTATTTCGGCCTGGACTGTCATGTGACGCTAGTCGCGTCCGCGGCGACGTCGGAAACAGCCGGCAAGGCCGCCGTCGCCCTCGTCGAGAGTACCGGCCGCAAGGCGACGCTGGTGAACGACAGCTGCGGCGCGGTGTGCCAGCGCGTCGTGGCGATGATCGTCAACATCGGCTGCGAGATCGTCGAGCAGAAGATCGCATCCGTGACGGACGTGGACGCTGCCGTGCGGCTGGGACTTGGCTACCCCCACGGGCCGCTGGAATGGGGCAACGAGCTCGGCCCCGCCCGCATTCTGCGCATCCTGGATACGGTGCATGAGCGCACCCGGGATCCTCGCTATCGCGCAAGCCTGTGGCTGCGCCGGCGCGCGGAATTGGGATTGGCTCTGGAATAATAGACAGGCCGGGGAGGAGTAGAGTTGGTCCAAAAGCATGAGTTGAAGCCTTCGGCGCCGTGGTACCGGATCGAGGCCGACGAGTCCGACTGGTCGAGCCTGCCCGCCAGCGATCTCGTTCGCCTGTATGCCCAGATGAAGCTGATCCGACGCTTCGAGGAAAAGATTCTCGACCTGGAGAAGGCCGGGCTCATCCATGGCCCCGCTCATGCCAGCATCGGCCAGGAAGCGGCGGCCGTGGGAGCGGTTTCAATGTTGCGCGCCTGCGATCAGATCAACGGCACGCATCGGGCCCATCACCAGGTGCTGACCAAGCTGGTCAATGCGCAGACCGAGCCGGATTTCGACATACTGAACCAGGATTTCACACCGCCGATGAACGACGCCGTGTACCGATTCATGGCGGAAATTATGGGTCTTTCGCCGGGCTACTGCGGCGGCCGCGGCGGCTCCATGCATATGCGCCACGCCGAGTCCGGCGTGGCCGGCACCAGCGCCATCGTCGGCGGCAACATCCCCCATGCCGTCGGATACGCGCTTGCCGACGACATCCTCGGCAGGGACGGAATTTCGGTCGCTTTCTTCGGCGACGGCGCCTCGCTGCAGGGCGCAGCGTATGAATCGATGAACATCGCGGCCGCTTACAAGCTGCCCGTCATCTTCTTCGTCGAGAACAATCTCTACGCCGTGGCGACACATATCGGCGACGTGACGGCGGAACCCCGCATCGCCTCGCGCGGTCCAATGCTCGGCTTTACCGGCATCGAGTGCGACGGCATGGATGTGGTCGCGGTGCATCGCGCCATGTCTGACGCCATAGAGACGATCCGCGCGGGACGCGGACCTGTCGTGATCGAGGCGAAATGCTATCGATACTTCCATCAGAGCGGCAGCAAGGCCGGAAGCGAATTTGGCTATCGGAGCAAGGAAGAAGAGCAGGAATGGCTTAAGCGCGATCCGCTTCGCCTGGCGGAGTCGCGCCTCGGCAAATTGGGGATTCTCGACAGCGCCGCGCTGGCGCTGATCGATGAGCGCGTGACGGCGATCGTCCAGTCCGCCGCCAACCGTTTGACCGAAACGGCGCCAGGCACCAACCAGCTTCGCATCCCGGACGGCCTCTGGCCTGCCGCGCAATCCGTCGACAGTGGCATCCTGGCGTCTCCCGCCGAAGCCCAAGGGCTGAATTATCGCGAGATCGAAGACTTTGCCCCTGAGCAACTGGTCAAGGCTCGTTTTGTCACTGCCGCTGGCGAGGCTCTGGGCGCGGCGATGGCCGCAGACCCGAACATCATCGTACTCGGCGAGGACGTCCATCGCTTGCGCGGCGGGGTGAGCGGCTTTACCCGCTCCGCCCTCGAGCAGTTTCCCGGTCGCGTGCTGGCCATGCCGATCGCCGAGAACGGCTTCACCGGAGTGGCGCTCGGCGCCGCGCTGCGCGGGCTGCGGCCCATCGTCGAAATCATGTTCGGCGATTTCTGCTTCGTCGCTGCCGATCAGATCGCCAACGGCATCGCCAAAGTCAGGCACATGTTCGGCGACGGATTTCCGGTGCCTCTCATCATGCGAGTGCGCGTCTCCCCGCACACCGGCTACGGCTCGCAGCATTCGAGCGACCCGGCGGCGCTGTTCAGAATGTTCCCCGGCTGGCACGTGGTCTCGCCGACGAATGCGTTCGATTATGTCGGACTGCTGAACACGGCGCTGAAGACCAATGACCCGGTCGCGATCATCGAACATGTCGAATTTTATCAGCGCGAAAGCCTGGTTCCGCACAACGAGCGCGACTACTGCATCC
>NZ_RZSA01000026.1:0-15819 GCF_003998075.1 Mesorhizobium sp. M2A.F.Ca.ET.037.01.1.1
CGTAAAGCGCATGCCCCGTTCCCTTTCTGAGTCTCGACAACCAGAAGGTAGACGGAAAATCCCCGTCTTACGGGGCATGCACATGCGGCATTTCGATTCACCCGAACCTTTCCCCGGACAGCCCTGCGTGAACGGGGAGAAGAGGGCTGGCCGCCATGCTGGCGCCTATCCTGCAACGCCGGCGACTGACGAAAGCAGAGAGCGTCCTTCGCCCCGTTTACGGGGAGAAGGTGCCCGAAGGGCGGATGAGGGGGCGGCGCCGGCGCTGCTAGCTATTGTCTCCTTGCTCAACGATCGCATCTTGCCAGGCGTGCCAAATGTGATGCGATCCGGTATGGTCTGTTCCTGTTCAAGAGGAAGCGCTCTCATGCATCTCGCCTCGCTGCTGATCTTCGCCGCCGCGCTCTTTGTCGCCGCCGGTTCGCCCGGCCCATCGATCGCCGCACTCGTGGCGCGGGTGATCTCGAAAGGGTTCCGCGACGTCTTCCCGTTCCTGCTGGCGATGTGGATCGGCGAGGCGATCTGGCTGTCGCTGGCGGTGTTCGGGCTGGCCGTAGTGGCGCAGACCTTCCACTACGCCTTCGTCGTCGTGAAGTGGATTGGCGTGACCTATCTCGCCTGGCTAGCGTTCAAGATGTGGACGGCGCCGGTCGAGGCCAAGGAAGGCGAGATGCCGCGCGAGGATTCGCCTGTGAAACTGTTCTTTGCCGGCATGGCGATGACGCTCGGCAACCCGAAGATCATGATGTTCTATCTGGCGCTGCTGCCGACCATCATCGATCTCGCCTCGGTCAGCGTCGTCGGCTGGGTCGAGCTGACGCTGACAATGGCTGTCGTGTTGGTCGTCATCGACCTAGCCTGGGTGCTGGCCGCTTCGCAGGCGCGCCGGCTTCTGAAAAGCAAGCGCGCCATGAAGATCGCCAACCGCGTCAGCGCCACGACCATGGCGGGCGCCGCCGCGGCAATCGCCGCGCGATAGCTACTTGGGCAAAACGCCGGCCGAAGGCAGCGGCGCTGGCTTCGGGGCCTGCGGGCCGCCGGAATAGAATTTCGCGGCCGGGTTTTCCTGCATGAAGTCGTAGGCGACCATGCCGAGCGGTCGTTTCGGCCGCTCCGACGCCGCCTGATGCCAGGGGATTACTTGGCGCAGCGCCGCAAGCGCGGCTGTCGGCGCTGCACCGAACTTCCGCTCCGAGTTCTGCGCCTTGCGGATCTCCATCCAGTAGCTTGCCGTCAGCAGGTCCTGCGCCACGAGGTGGAACGACACGTCGACCGCGTCGCGGGCGCGCTGCGTCTTGATGCGGGTCTGCGCTTCCAGGTCCTCGACCGTGGCGACGATCGCCTGACCGTTCGGCATCACCGGTGAACCAAGTTCGGCCAGTTCCTGCCACAGATCGGTCGGCAGGTAGCCGTCGAAGCTTGGGATGTCCTTGCGCTCGTCCGGCTTCAGCACGTCGGCCGGCTTGACCACGGTGAAGAAGGGGTTGCGGAAGCGTTCGATGCGTTGCGCGACGGCGACGCCAAGATTGGTCAGGGCGTTGGTGAGGGCCTCGACCTGGTTGGCCATCGGGTAGGGGTCCCAATTGGCGTTGGAGAAGATATAGCCGGACTTGCCGTTACTCAGCGATCCGCCCTTGATGTAATATTTCATGAATTGCGGGGTGCTCAGCTCCGGCGAACTTTGCGGCGTCAAGCCGGGCAGGATCGCCGGATTGTGATCCGACGAGTTGATCGACAGCAGGACGGAATCGCGCAGATCCGCCCAGGCCTGCCAGGCCGAGCCCTGGCGCTGGCTGGAGGCGCGCATGCTTTCCGGATCCTGGATGATGCGGGCCGGATCGTTGTCGAAGAGATAGCTGCCGTTGATCATGTCCATGACGCGGGCGGCGTCCCATGTCAGCCATGGATAGGGCCGCATCGACTGAACAGGCGCGGAGATCGGCGTGACGCTGGAGTTCATGCCGTTCAGCCCCATGGCGTAGCTGAGATCGGTCCATTCCAGCAGTTTTCGCGCGTCCTCCAGCAACAGCACGGCTTGCGCCTGCGCATAGGCGTTGGTGCTGATTAGCGCCGCCTGGTCGGCGGCGAAGGGCTCCAGCGGCTTCAGCCCGGCCTGTTCGAGCGCCTGCGCGGCCGGCATGCGGACGCCTTTGAGATAGGCATCGCCTTCGCCGACCATGGCCGCTCCGATATTGCCGAGCGTCGCGAGGTCGCCTTCGCCCAGCGTGCCGCGCGATTGCACGATCGGGGTGACGCGCTTGTTCAGCATATCGACAAGCATGTGCGTCAGCTGCGGGCTGGCCGCCTCATAGGACATGGTGTTGGCGCGGATAGCCATGATGGCGCGCACCAGCGCCTCCTCCTGCAACTCCGGCCCGTAGCCGCGGTTGACGCCGCCCTTGAAGCGGGCGAGCTGCTGGTCCTTGAGAAGTTTCATGTTTTCAGACGAGGTCGGGTCGCCGGAAAAGATCACGGTTTCGCGCTGGTCGCCGGCGCCGCGATTGAACCAGTAGATCGTGACGCCTTCGGCTGCACCTTCGAGCAGCAGACCATAAGCATCCGCCGAACGTTGCAGCGCCTGCGGGCTGAGCTCGACCTTGGCGCCGTTGCGGGCGATGGCGATGACCTGATCGATGCTCAGATCGTGACCGGTCAGCGTGATCGTCTTGTCGGCCGCCGTCTCGAAAATGGGCTGGTAGGCGGCCGCCGCTTCGAACGCTTGGGCAGGAGGCGCGGCAAGCACCGCCATCAGGGTCAGGGTACAGAGAAAAGGCTTGGGCTTGGTAATCCGGTCCAGCATGACGGCTCCCATGAAGCTGGTTTTCAGGAACGACTTTCACCCATTGGAAATTTTGTTTCCTGAAAGACTAGCCGCAAGCGTCAAGCTGTCAACGACTTAAGGTTGCAGGACCGATAGTGGGGAGGGTGTGGCCTCATCGTTCCACGGCATGGGCGGGCCGACCGCATGTCGATTGCGGAGGCCGCCTGGTTCGACATGCCGAACCAAGCGGCCGTGAAGGCGATCCCGGATCTCGCTGGAAATCCGCCTTGTGCAGCGTTGCGCGGTCTGGTCGCTACATCATCTCGATGATCGGCGCGATCTCGACGCTGAAGGCCGGGTCCATCAGGATCGGGCACTCCTTGGCTTTGGCGACGGCATCATCGATGTCCCTGGCCTCGACGATCGTGTAGCCGGCGGTCGGATTGCTGCCGCCATTGTTCTCAACCTTGCCGCTGGGCAGAACCGTCTTGGACATGCCGACCGGATTGCCGCCGTCGACCACGGCCGAGCCCAGCTTGCCGTACCAGCCGGTCCAGGCATCCATTGCCGCTTTGCGTTCGGCCTCATCAGTCGGCATCTTGCCGGAGCCATGATAGACATAGAGAAATTTCGCCATGTTCTCCTCCCTTGTCGGCGGCGTCGAACCGGCACGCGGCCACGCCGCTTGCGATATGCAGCTGCGCTACAACCCAATATGCGGCTACCCCGTAATCGTGGATACGCGGCAATCCCGCAGGTCTGGACATGCAGCCACACTGCAATCCTGATCATCGAACCAAATGACGCGGCGGGCAACGAAAAATTCGGTGTTGCTAATATAAAACCTGCGGCCGTCATCTCGCCATAGCGTGGTATTCGGAGTTCGGCCGCATATCGACCGCGGCGGCCACCCGGTTCGACATGTTGAAGAAGGCGGTAGTCGAGGCGATGTCCCAGATATCGCGGTCCGAAAAGCCGGCCTGGCGCAAGGCGGCTCGGTCGGCTTCCACAATCCTGGCCGGCTCCTCCGTCAGCTTCACGGCGAATTCGAGCATGGCGCGCTGGCGGTCCGACAGATCGGTGGCGCGGAAATTCATCGCCATCATCTCGCCCAGCGCCGGCTCGCCCGACAGCTGACGCACCGCCGCGCCATGCGCGGTGAGGCAGTAATAGCAATGGTTGATCGAGGAGACGGCGACCGCGATCATCTCGCGCTCCAGCTTCGACAGGCCCGAATCGCCCAGCATCAGATCGTTGTACATGTCGGTGAAGGCGCGCAGCTTCTTCTCGTCGAAGGCGTAGGCGAGCAGCACGTTGGGCACGAGGCCGAGCTTCTCCTCGCATTTGGCGAAATAGGCTTTCGTCGACTCGCTCAGCTCCGCCTGGACAAGCTCAAGCGCGGTTATTTTGCCGGTCATATGGGTTCTCCTTGCAGGCCGATGGCGTCAGTTCGAATTTTTTTATGCGTCGTCAAACCTTTGTCGCGAAACGGCGGTCATCTGCTACGATAGCCACAAAAGCATAAGACGGGAGGCAAGAAGCGTCATGGCCAGCGTGAAATCCAAGCCGAAGAAGAAAGCCGCCGCCTTGAAAGCGGAGGAGAAGCCGGCAAGGCTTGCCGATTATCTGCTTGCCCGGGCGCCCGCCGAGGATATCGCGGCCTATGACGCGGCCGACCTGGAACGCGCAGGCGAGCTCGCAGCCCGAGCGGTGGCCAGCCACAGGAAGGGCGAAAGCGTCGTCGCCGTCGATGCCGATTCGGGGGTTGCCTGCGACGGCCGACCGGTCACGGTCATCACCGTCGTAAACGACAACATGCCGTTCCTGTTCGATTCCATCCTTGGCGAGATCACCGAGAGCAGCGGCCAACCGACGCTGGTCACCCATCCGATCGTTACCGTCCGTCACGGCAAGGCCGGCGTCGTAGAGGTTCTGGGCGACGGTGGCAAGGAGGATGACGAGCACGAGCGGCTGAGCGTTGTCCACGTCCATGTTCCGAGGCTGACCGCGGAGGAGGGGAAGAGCCTTACCGAACGGCTGCGCAAGATGCTCTCCCAGGTTCGGGCCGCGGTCGTCGACTGGAAGCGTATGCTCGCCCGCCTCGACCAGGCGATTTCCGAGTTCCGCTATTCCGCGGTGCCGCTCGACAAGAAGAGCGTCGCCGAGGCGATCGCCTTGCTCGAATGGCTGCGCGACGACAATTTCACCTTCCTCGGCATGCGCGAATTCAAATATGTCGGCGGCGAGGAGAGCGGCTCGCTGGAGCGCGCCGACAAGCCCGGCCTCGGCATCCTGTCGGATCCGGATGTGCTGGTGTTGCGGCGCGGCACCGAGGCGGTGACGACGACGCCGGAGATCCGCGCCTTCCTGCATGGACCGGAGCCGCTGATCGTCACCAAGGCCAACGCCAAGTCCCTGGTGCACCGCCGCATCTATCTCGACTATGTCGGCGTCAAGACCTACACGGCGAAAGGCGCGCTGGCGGGCGAATTGCGCATCGTCGGCCTGTTCACCTCGACTGCCTACACGCGCTCGGTGATGAAGATCCCCTATTTGCGCTCGAAGGCCGAAACGATCATCGCCAAGTCCGGCTTCAATCCGAACGACCATTCCGGCAAGGCGCTGATCAACGTGCTGGAGAGCTATCCGCGCGATGAGTTCTTCCAGGTTCCGGTGCCGGTCCTGAGAAAGCATGCCAATGCCATTCTCGGCCTGGTCGAGCGGCCGCGGATCAGAGCGCTGGTGCGCGCCGACCAGTTCGATCGTTTCGTTTCGATCCTCGTTTTCGTGCCGCGCGACCGCTATGACAGCGTCGTGCGCGAGAAGATCGGCGCATATCTCAAGACCGTCTTCGAGGGCCGGCTGTCGGCCTATTACCCGGCCTTTCCTGAAGGCGGGCTGGCGCGCGTGCATTTCATCATCGGCCGCTCCGGCGGCAAGACGCCGAAGATCGAGCAGTCGACGATCGAGGCGGCGATCCGCGACATCGTGCGCACCTGGGAAGACGCGCTCTCCGAGGCGGCGGAAGCGGCCGGCAGCGATCCGGCGCTGAAGGCGATCGCGGCGCGGTTCCCCGAAAGCTACCGCGATAGCTTCTCGGCCGCCGTGGCGCTGGCTGATGCCGGGCGCATCGCCAAAATCAGCGCCGACAATCCGATCGCCATCGACTATTACCGCCATGCCGACCAGAAGCCGAACCAGGCGGCGCTGAAGATCTACCACCATGGCAGCCCGGTGGCGCTGTCGCGGCGCGTGCCGGTGCTGGAGAATATCGGCTTCCGCGTCATCAGCGAGCGCACCTTCGAGGTCGCCGGCGACCCGGCTGCAACGGTCTTCATCCACGACATGGAGCTGGAGAACAGCTACGGCAACCCAATCAACCTCGCCCATGGCGGGGCGCTGTTCGAGGATGCCTTCCTCTCGGTCTGGCGCGGCGACGTCGATAATGACGGCTACAACGGCCTGGCGCAGACCGCCGGCCTGTGGTCGGGCGAGATCACCATCCTGCGCGCCTATGGCCGCTACCTGCAGCAGGCCGGCATTCCGCAGAGCCAGGATTTCATCGCCGCCGCGCTCAACCGCTATCCGGAGATCGCGCGCGGCCTGCATTCGCTGTTCGTCGCCCGGCTTGGGCCGACGGCGGAAGGCGACGGCGCGGTGGCGGCCAAGCACCTCAAGGCCAAGATCAAGGACGCGCTGGAAGAGGTGCCCAATATCGATGACGACACCATCATCCGCCGCTACCTCAACCTCATCGAAGCCTCGCTGCGCACCAATCATTTCGTCGCCGATACGAAAGCGAAGGGGCAGTCGCTGGCAATCAAGCTCGACTCGCAGGCGGTCGAGGGACTGCCGGCGCCGCGGCCATGGCGCGAGATCTTCGTCTACGGCTCCGAGGTCGAGGGCGTGCATCTGCGCTTCGGCCCGGTGGCGCGAGGCGGCCTGCGCTGGTCGGACCGCGCCCAGGACTACCGCACCGAGGTGCTGGGTCTGGTGAAGGCGCAGCAGGTCAAGAACGCGGTCATCGTGCCGGTCGGCGCCAAGGGCGGCTTCTATCCGAAGAAGCTGCCGATGAGCGCCGGGCGCGACGCCATCTTCGAGGCCGGCACCTCGGCCTACAAGAACTTCGTCTCCAGCCTGCTTTCGATCACCGACAATATAGGCGTCGACGGGGTCATCCCGCCGGCCGGCGTGGTGCGGCGCGACCCTGACGATCCCTATTTCGTCGTCGCCGCCGACAAGGGCACGGCGACCTTCTCCGACACCGCCAACGCCATTTCGGAGAAGCACCACTTCTGGCTGGACGATGCCTTCGCCAGCGGCGGCTCGGCCGGCTACGACCACAAGAAGATGGGCATCACCGCCAAGGGCGCCTGGGAAGCGGTGAAGCGGCATTTCCGCGAGATGAACCGCGACATCCGGGCTGAGCCCTTCAGCGTGGTCGGCGTCGGCGACATGTCGGGCGACGTGTTCGGCAACGGCATGCTGTTGTCGCCCGCCATCAGGCTGATCGCCGCCTTCGATCATCGCGACATCTTCATCGATCCCGATCCGGACATGGCGGCCTCCCTGGCCGAGCGCCAGCGCATGTTCGCCCTGCCGCGCTCGTCCTGGCAGGACTACGACAAGTCGAAGCTGTCGGAAGGCGGCGTCATCGTCTCGCGCAACCAGAAATCGATCACGCTGCCGCAGGCGGCCGCCGCCGCGATCGGGCTCGCCAAGACCACGGCGACGCCGGTCGAGATCATGAGCGCCATCCTCAAGGCGCCGGTCGACCTTTTGTGGTTCGGCGGCATCGGCACCTATGTGCGGGCTTCCGGCGAAAGCAATCAGGATGTCGGCGACCGCGCCAACGACGCCATCCGCGTCACCGCGCTCGATGTCCGGGCGAAAGTCATCGGGGAGGGCGCCAATCTCGGCGTCACGCAGCGGGCGCGCATCGAGTTCGGCATGAATGGCGGCCGCTGCAACTCGGACGCCATCGACAATTCGGGCGGCGTCAACTGCTCCGACGTCGAGGTCAACATCAAGATCGCGCTGGCTTCCGCCATGCGCAAGGGCTCGCTGACGCGGCCGGCGCGCAACAAGCTGCTCGCCGAGATGACCGACGAGGTGAGCGCGCTGGTGCTCTTCAACAACTACCAGCAGACGCTGGCGCTGTCGCTCGCGCGCAAGCGGGGCCTGGCCGACATCGCGCATCAGGCCCGCTTCATGACAGCGCTGGAGGCGCGCGGCCTGCTCGACCGCGCCGTCGAGACGCTGCCTTCGCCGGCGGCGCTCGCCGAGCGCGAGGCGCGCGGCGAGCCGCTGACCAGGGCCGAGCTCGGCGTGCTGCTCGCCTATGCCAAGATCGTGCTGTTCTCCGACATCGTCGCCAGCGACGTGCCGGACGAGCCGCATTTCGACCGCGACCTGATGGGCTATTTCCCGGAGCGCATGGCCAAGAAATTCGCCGGCGAAATCCGCGACCACAGGCTGCGGCGCGAGATCATCGCGCGGGTCGTCGCCAACGATCTCGTCAATCGCGGTGGGCCATCCTTCGTCAACCGGCTGCAGGAAGCCACCGGCCGGCCGGCGGCCGATGTCGTGCGCACCTTCGCCGTGGTTCGCGACGGCTTTGCGCTGCCGGCGCTCTATCGCGAGATCGACGCGCTCGACAACCAGATCGACGGTCAGATCCAGCTCGATCTCTACCAGTCCGTCAGCCGGCTCATCTTTGTAACCAGTGGCTGGTACCTGAAGAACGAAGCCGGCTCCGCGCCGCTCGGCCAGCGCATCGTCGAGCTACAGGAGGCCCGCAAGGCGCTCGAGCCGAAGCTCGTCTCGCTGCTGCCGGCCTTCTCGCGCGAGCGCATCGAGGAGCGGCGGCAAGGCCTGTTCAAGGGTGGCGCGCCGGAGAAGCTCGCCGGGCAGCTCGCTTTGGCCGAGGTGGCCGAGCTGATCCCCGACATCGCGCTCACCGCGCGCACCGCCAATGCCGACATCGTCAGCGCGGCCAAGGCCTTCTTCGCCGTCAGCGACGCCTTCCGCATCCCGCGCGTCGAGGAAGCGGCGCGCTCGATCATGCCGCCCGACTACTACGACCAGCTGGCGCTGTCACGCGCGACCGACACGATCGGCGTCGGCCGTCGCGGCATCGCGGTGGCGGCTCTGACGGCGCATGGCGCGGCGGCGGATCCGGTCGCGGCGTGGCTGGAAGCCGGCGGCGAGCGCATCGCCCGCATCCGCGAGCGGCTGCAGGCGCTGACCGAAGGCGGCGACATCACCGTGTCGCGGCTGTCGGTGGCGTCCGGGCTGATGACCGACCTGACGGGGATGTGAAGTTCCTCGCCTCCGCCGAAGGCGGGGGAGAGGTGGCCGCGTAGCGGCCGGAGAGGGGCTTCGCAGGGCGAAGGCCCTTCTCGACTGATCAACCTGCCACAGCCCGCCGCATTCCCCTCTCCGTCTCGGCTTCGCCGAGCCACCTCTCCCCACTTCGTGGGGCGAGGAACTGGCGCTTGTTGCGCCACCGCCGGAAAACATGCAGACATGGCGCCCGGCGCGAGCGGCCCGAGGGAATCAGCATGGCGGCAGTAGAGACAGTGCAGCGGGCATCGGGGCGCGGCATCTGGGGCTGGATGTTCTTCGACTGGGCGGCCCAGCCTTTCTTCACCGTCGTCACCACCTTCATCTTCGGCCCCTATTTCGTCTCGCGCATGGCGAGCGACCCGACCGCCGGGCAGGCTGCCTGGGGTTACGGCATCGCCGCGGCGGGCCTGGGCATCGCGGTGCTGTCGCCGGTGCTCGGCTCGATCGCCGACCAGACCGGGCCTCGCAAGCCCTGGATCGCCTTCTTCGCAACGATCAAGATCGTCAGCCTCAGCCTGCTGTGGTTCGCCGCACCCGGCTCGAACCTGTTCCTGGTCGTGCTGTTGTTTTCGCTGGCCTCGGTTGCGGCCGAATTCTCCACCGTGTTCAACGATTCCATGATGCCGCGACTGGTGCCGAAGGAGGAGATCGGCCGCATTTCCAACGTAGCCTGGGGACTCGGCTATCTCGGCGGCATGGTGGCGCTGATCTTCGTCGTGCTGTTCCTGGCCGGCAATCTCGAAACCGGCAAGACCCTCATCGGCCTCGATCCGCTGTTCGGGCTGGACCCGAAGCTCGGCGAGGATGCGCGCTTCACCGGGCCGATGTCGGCCGGCTGGTATTTCCTGTTCATCCTGCCGATGTTCTTCTTCACGCCCGACGCCACCAAGGGAATCCCGATCGGACCGGCGGTGCGCGAGGGCTTGTCCGAACTGAGGTCCACGCTCGCCGAGGTGCGCCAGCGCAGCGGCATCCTGCGCTTCCTGCTTGCGCGCATGATCTATCAGGACGGCGTCAATGCGCTGCTGGCGCTCGGCGGCACATTCGCGGCCGGCATGTTCCACTGGTCGATCACCGAGATCGGCATGTTCGGCATCATCCTCAACATCGTAGCCATCTTCGGCTGCTGGATCGCGGCGCGGCTCGATACCGCGCTCGGCTCGAAGCATGTCGTGATGATCTCGCTGGTGATGCTGTCGGTCGCCACGATCGGCGTCGTCTCGACCGGCCCGGGCTTCACGCTGCTCGGCCTGATCCCGCTGCCGACAACCGATTCCGGCGGACTGTTCGGCACCGCGGCCGAAAAGGCCTATATCCTGTACGGGCTGCTGATCGGGCTCGCCTTCGGGCCGGTGCAGGCCTCGTCACGATCCTACATGGCGCGCAGCGTCACCGCCGCCGAGTCCGGCCGCTATTTCGGCATCTACGCATTGGCGGGGCGGGCGACCAGCTTCCTGGCGCCCTTCATGATTGCAAGCATCACCACGATGAGCGATTCGCCGCGGCTCGGCATGGCGGCGATCATCCTGTTCCTAGGCATCGGCATGGCGATACTGGCGGGGACGCCCTATCCGGCGGACAAGCGGTAGCGCTGTTTCCTTCTCCCCTTGTGGGAGAAGGTGTCGCCGAAGGCGACGGATGAGGGGTGCTGGAAGGATCGCTGCGCGGAAGAAGTAAGCGCCTGGTATCTTTCAGTTTTCCGACGTCTCACTCCGCTGGAACACCCCTCATCCGTCTCGGCGCCGCGCGCCGATCCACCTTCTCCCACAAGGGGAGAAGGGGAAGATCGCTCAATGCCTAAAATGCCTTACACCGGTGAACACCATGGCGATGCCGTGCTCGTCGGCGGCGGCGATGACGTCGTCGTCGCGCATCGAGCCGCCGGGCTGGATCACCGCCGTGGCGCCGGCCTCGATCGCCGACAAGAGCCCGTCGGCGAAGGGGAAGAAGGCGTCCGAGGCGACGACCGAACCCTTGGTCAGCGGTTCGGCGAGGCCGGCGGCTGCCGCCGCGTCCAGCGCCTTGCGGGCGGCGATGCGCGAGGAATCGACGCGGCTCATCTGGCCGGCGCCGATGCCTACCGTCGCGCCATCCCTGGCATAGACGATGGCGTTGGACTTGACGTGCTTGGCGACGCGGAAGGCGAATTTGAGGTCGGCCAGTTCCGCCGGCGTCGGCGCGCGCTTCGTCACCACTTTCAATTCGAGGTCGTCGACCACGGCATTGTCGCGGCTTTGCACAAGCAATCCGCCGGCGACCGACTTCGCCGTCGTGCCGGCCGCGCTCGGGTCGGGCAGGCCGCCGGTGACCAGCAGGCGCAAATTCTTCTTAGCCGCGACGATCGCGGCGGCTTCATCGGTGGCATCCGGCGCGATGATGACCTCGGTGAAGGTTTTCACGATCTCTTCCGCGGCTTCCGCATCGAGGATGCGGTTCATGGCGACGATGCCGCCGAAGGCCGAGACCGGGTCGCAGGCCAGCGCCTTGGCGTAGGCCGCCTTCAGCGACGAGCCTTCGGCGACGCCACAGGGGTTGGCGTGCTTGATGATGGCGATCGCCGCCGAGCGGGCCGGATCGAACTCGCCGACCAGCTCGAAGGCGGCGTCGGTGTCGTTGATGTTGTTGTAGGAGAGCTGCTTGCCCTGCAACTGCCTGGCGGTGGCGACACCGGGCCGCCTGTCGCCCGAGAGATAGAAGCCCGCATTCTGATGCGGGTTCTCGCCATAGCGCATCACCTGGTCGAGACGGCCGCCGAACGCGCGCCACGTCGGGTGCTCGATCTGGAGCTCCTCTGCGAACCATCCGGAAATCGCCGCGTCATAAGTGGCGGTGCGGGCAAAGGCCTTGGCCGCCAGCTTCTTGCGGAAGTCGAGCGACAGCGAGCCGAGATTCATCTCCAATGCGTTGATCACCGATGCATAATCGGCCGGGTCGGTGACGATGGCGACATAGGCGTGGTTCTTGGCCGAGGCGCGGATCATCGCCGGCCCGCCGATGTCGATGTTCTCGACGATCGAGGCATAGCCGGCGCCGGAGCGGCGGACTTCCTCGAACGGATAGAGGTTCGAGACGACCAGGTCGATCGGCTCGATGTGGTGGTCGCGCATGGCCTTGGCATGATCGGCATCGTCGCGGATGCCGAGCAGCGCGCCGTGCACCGAAGGATGCAAGGTCTTCACCCGGCCGTCCATGATTTCGGGGAAGCCGGTGAGCTCGGAAACGTCGCGCACCGCGAGGCCAGCCTGGGCGATGGTCTTGGCCGTGCCGCCCGTCGAAACCAGTTCGACGCCGGCGGCGGCGAGCGCTTTGGCGAATTCGACCAGGCCGGTCTTGTCGAAGACGGAAAGCAGCGCGCGGCGCACCGGAACGAGATCCGGCGCCGGAATGTTTTTTGTGGGCACGGCCATGGCGGGCGGCCTTTCAGAACTGTTGGAAGGGACGTTGGCCGGCCCTAGCATATGAGCCCCGGAAATCAAGTGAATCCGGGATCAGGCACGCAGCGTTTGCCGAGCAGGCTCAGTTGTTTTCGGGATAGCCGGCGATAGCGGTGCGGGTCAGCTGCCAATGGACCTCGGCAATCTCCGAGGCCTTGAAGGCGAGCACGATCTGCCGGCTGCGGCGCGGGCCGCTCAGGCCGGCGAAATAGATCGATTCCTCGACCTCCGGCACCACTTCGGCGCAGGTGAAGACCCAGCTGTCGCCCTGCGCGGCGGCAAGGGTCAGCCGGCCGTGGTCGTCCTGCAGCAGGCTGATGTCGGGGTGGACATGGAAGCGCACCGTGACGAAGTCGCGGCCGTTGTTGCGGATCGCGGCATTGCCCGGGCGCAGGAACCGGTCGCGCCCGGCAAGCACGTTGCCGTTCGTGCCGAGCTTCAGCTCGCGCTCATGCAGGAAGCCGAATTGCTGGACATAGCCGTCATGGCGGGCGACGAAGCCTTGCATGCCCTTCTGGTCGAGGCGCTTGCAGGGCACATGCTGCGGGCCGCCGATCAGCGGCGAGCCCAAAAGGTCGCTGACCCGCAGCGAATGGCTGAAGCGCGCCGACGAGGTGTCGTTGATCGTGGCGGTCGAATGCGCGGCGGTGGCGCGCGCCAGCGGCCGGAATTCCGGGGCGCCGTACGTATCGATGCCGGCATTGACGATGAAATGCTGGCGCCCGGAGGAGAGCTCGAAGGCGAGACAGCCGGCATGCGCGGCGTTGGAGACGTCGATCGGCGGCGGCAGGCCGGTGTCGGCGATCACCGTCACGCCGCCCATCGAAAGGCGCTCATAGCCGGAATGCGGCGCGTGCAGCAGCGGCGCGCCTACCGTGTCGTCATGGCGCAGGATGGTGGCGATGCGGTCATGGATGGTGGCGCCCATGCCGTTGAAGCGGGCAAGGCTGCCGTCCTGATGGCGGAAGAAGCGCAGCGCCGGCAACATGCGGTCGATGGCGCCGATCAGGGCCGCCGGCGGCGCCTCGGCCTGGTTGGCATAGGTCTGGCGCAGCGGCAGGAGATCGGCGAGCAGCTCCAGCACCGCCATCGGTTTGCGCGAGATGTGGCCGCCATCGGGCAGGATCTGATGCTCCAGCTCCTCGGCCAGGTTGCGCGTCGCCGAACGCAGCGCCGAAGCCGGCGCCGGCAGCGACAGCGCGGCGAAGGCGAGCGCGATGCGGGCGCGCAGCCTGGCCTCGCCGTCCGGCATCTCGCGCGCCACCGAGCGCAGGTAGCGAATCTGCACGGCAAGCGATTTGAGGAAGGCGCGATAGAACGGGAATTCGGCGCCTTGCAGCATCACCGAGGAATGCTGCAGCCAGGCGATCACGCGCTTGGCCGTCGTTCCCGGCTCCCAGGCGATGCCCGAAATCTGGTTGCCGTGCATGGCAATCCAGTCGGTCACCAGGGCTCTCGCATTGGCGGCGGCGAGCTCGGTGCCGGCGGCGCGCATGTGGCGCAGCCAGCGGAAGCCATGCAGCGATTTCTGCCAGCCGCGATTGGGCACGTCGAGCTGAAAGGGCGAGGTGCCGCCGGTCTCGACCAGATGGCCGGACAGCGGGTAGCGGCCGTAATAAATCTCCAGGGCGATTTGCGGATCGGCGAGCCGCAAATCCGGCGGGGCGATCAGGACGCGTTCGGGCGTGCGC
This sequence comes from Mesorhizobium sp. M2A.F.Ca.ET.037.01.1.1, assembly GCF_003998075.1. Lineage (NCBI taxonomy): Bacteria > Pseudomonadati > Pseudomonadota > Alphaproteobacteria > Hyphomicrobiales > Phyllobacteriaceae > Mesorhizobium > Mesorhizobium sp. M2A.F.Ca.ET.037.01.1.1. The sequence goes on from NZ_RZSA01000026.1 coordinate 14,235, forward strand.
CCGGAATAGCGCCAGCGATAGACCGGACCGGCGCGCAAACGCCGGCGCGTCTTGCGCCAGAACTCCTTCGCGACGAGCGTCCATAGACGCGTCGTGTTGCCGGCAACAAGTGCCAATAGCCCTCCAGATGTCCCCATTACCCAAGCGCAAGCTTATGCGATTCAAGAACTTATGCGAAGGCGGATTTCGCCGAAGTGAACCGCTTCACGCCGCTTTGCCGGTACCGATCCCTAAAAAAGTCAGCAAGTTTTTGCGAGATAACGACTCAACCGTCCCGTCTCATCCGGGCCGCGAAGAAGCCGTCCAGACCGGAAATCCCCGGCGATTCAAGCATTAGGTCGGCGGGCGTCGTGCGCAGCGTGCCCGCAGATGTAAGGAACGGATCGACCTCGGCGAACTCGCTTGGGCGGATCGGGTCGTCGATCACCCCGGGGGTTTCGGCAAGGAAGGCGCGGTAAAGCTCCTCGCCTTCGATTGGGTCGAGCGAGCAGTTGGAAAAGACGATGCGGCCGCCGGGCCTGACGAGACCGTCGGCATGGGCAAGGAGGCGGCGCTGAAGAGCGGCGAGCTTCTCGACATCCGCCATGGTCTTGGTCCAGGGCACATCGGGATGGCGACGCACGGTTCCGGTCGAGGAGCAAGGCGCGTCGAGCAGCACGGCGTCGAACAGATCCGCCGGCCGGTAATCCAGGAGGTCGGTCTGGACCAGGTCGGCCGTCAGGCCGAGGCGGTCGAGATTCTGCTTCAGCCGCGCCAGCCGGTTCTTCGAGGTGTCGACAGCGGTAACGCTGGCGCCGGCCAGGATAAGCTGCGCCGTCTTGCCGCCGGGCGCGGCGCAGAGGTCGGCGACGCGTTTGCCGCTTATTTCGCCGAACAGGCGCGCCGGCAGGCTTGCGGCCGTGTCCTGCACCCACCAGGCGCCGTCGGCGAAGCCGGGCAGGTCGATGACATTGGCCGACAGCTTTTCGACACGCACGGTGCCGGTCGGCAGAACGATGCCGCCCAGGCGCTCGGCCCAAAGCGCTGGATCGGCCTTGACGGTGAAATCGACCGGCGCCTCGTGGCGATGCGCGGCAAGGATGGCGTGCGCCTTGTCGGCTCCGTAGGCGGCGGTCAGCCGCTCGGCAAACCATTGCGGCGCCTCGCTGGTGGCGGCAAGCGCCGGGGCAAGCTCGGCGTCCTTGGCGCGGGCCAGCGAACGCAGCACGCCATTGACGAGGCCGGAGAAGCGGGTGGTGCGCGGATCGGATTTGGCGTGGGTGACGGCAAGGTCGACGGCGGCGCTGTCCGGAACGTCGAGGAACAGGATCTGCGCGGCGGCGACATTGAGGATATGCGAGAGTGCCGTGGCATTGGCCGGCAAGGGCTTTTCCAACCGCCTGGACAGCAGCCCGGCAATGGTCATGCGATGGCGCAGCGCGGTCACCAGGATGGCGCGCACCAGCGCGCGGTCGCGGCCGTCCAGCGCCTTGTATTGCGGGTGGCCGTGCTCGTTGTCGGTCAATCCATCGAGCGGCGTGCGGGCATCGATGACGGCGGCCAGCAGTCGCGCCGCCGCCTTGCGCGCGGCAAGGCCGGCTATCTC
>NZ_RZSA01000270.1:0-6985 GCF_003998075.1 Mesorhizobium sp. M2A.F.Ca.ET.037.01.1.1
GTCGCGGAGGATCTCCGGACCCATGCCATAGCGGAGGCCGACATTTTCGAAGCGGATCACGTTCGGCGACCTGAAACTTTCGGCGGCGACGCGCCACGATCTACATTAACAGACCATCGGCCGGCATGGTTAACCGGCGGTTAATTTTTCTACGATCGGTACTCGTCAAGGCCATTCCGGTGGGGAAGCGTTAACCAATTCCGTTTACGCAAAAGAAACGAAGACTGCACTGGTGCCGTAATGGCTGAGAATAGAACCGCGCGCCCCGTTTCCGGCGAAATCATGACCGGCCCGGCAACACATGCCGCGCCGGAGCGCGCCATGTCCAATGCGGCCGACATCGTCGATGCCGACTATGTGGTGCTGCCGCGTTTTGCCGCGCATCCGGAGCGGTCGCCGCCCCAGCCGCAGATCCCGCCGCCGCCGCCGATCGAAGGCATGGGCATGCTGCGCAAGCCGGATGCCGCGCCGTCGCGGCCGTCGCGGGGCGGCCCGATGTTCTGGATCGCCGGAGTCGGCATAGCACTCTCCTCCTTCTGGGTGTCGGGCGGTCATGCGCTGGTCCGGCACAGTCCGTTCTGGGTGACCGCTGGGCCGGCGAGCGCACTCACCATTTCCGGCGTGACGTCGCGCATCGATGCGTCGGGCCTGAAACCGGTGTTGTTCGTCGATGGCGAGGCAGCCAATGACGGTTTGACATCGCAAGCATTGCCGCCGCTCGAAATCCGCGTCACCGACAACGACCGCAATATCATCCGCTACAGGCTGGGGACATCCAATCGCGCACTGGCACCCGGCGAAAGATTCGGCTTTTCCAGCCGCCTCGATGTGCCTAGAAACGGCGTCAGGACTGTCGCAGTAATCTTCGCCGGCTAGGTATGCCGATATTCAGGTGAGGCCGGCCTGCGAACGACGGCTTCCTGCGCTTCCGGTGCTCACGCACTTCAGGTACGCTCCGCTCCGGTTCTCGGAAGCCATCGTTCTCGGCTCGGCCTGACCTGAATCTCGATACACCTAGCACCTGGCATCCCAGGTGATTCTGAAGGACGAAAGAATGCCAGTTGTGCGCGGCAAGGACATCGAGGTGCTGTTTTCGGCGTCGGCAATCGCGCGCCGCAATCTCGAGCTCGCCAAGGAAATCGCCGGGCGCGACTACCATGACCTGCTGGTGATATCGATTCTCAAGGGCTCGTTCGTCTTCGCGGCCGATCTCATCCGCGCCATGCATGATGTCGGCCTGTCGCCGGAAGTCGAGTTCATCTTCATCTCGAGCTACGGCGCCGGCACCACGAGCGGCGAGGTCAGGGTGCTGCGCGACATCGACAACGAGGTCGCCGGCCGCGACGTGCTGTTGATCGACGACATACTGGAATCCGGCAAGACGCTTTCCTACACCCGCGATCTGATGCTGGCGCGCGGCGCCAGGAGCTGCGCCATCGCGGTGCTGCTCGACAAGCGCATGCGCCGTCAGACCGCGCTCAACGCCGATTATGTCGGCTTCGACTGCCCGGACTATTTCGTGGTCGGCTATGGCATGGACGTCGCCCACGCGTTTCGCGAACTGCCGTTTGTCGGGGTGGTGAAGGGCGACGCCTGAAGAGCCCCCGTTTCGCCCCGAAAAGCCGCTGATCGTTAGAATTTTCAGAAAACGTCAACGTTTCGCCGGCATCTATCTCGGCATGGCAAAGCTTCTGATCGTCGAGGACGATGAGTCCGTCCGCACCCTCGCCGCCCGCGCTCTGGAGCGCGACGGCCATGATGTCACCGTCGCCACCGATGGGTCGCAAGGGCTGGACGCGATCCGGCAGGCCCGCGGCGGCTACGATCTGGTGGTGTCCGACATCCGTATGCCGGAGATGGACGGCATCGAGATGGCGACTGCCGCCGCAAGAGAGTTCCCGACGCTGCGGATCATGCTGATGACCGGCTATGCCGACCAGCGCGAGCGCGCCGAGGAGCTCAACGGCATCATCCTCGACGTCGTGCAGAAGCCGTTCACGCTTGCCGAGATCCGCGCCCGCGTCGGCAAGGCGTTAAGCTGCTTCGCTTGAGACCGCACCGGCCGCGGGTGCTGCGCTTCGCCGGCGCTCGCCGGTGAGCGCAAGCAGGCCGGCGCCGATGATCAGCGCCGCGCCGAGCACGGTCGTCTCGCGCGGCACTTCGGCGAAGAACAGGAAACCCCACAGCGGCGACCACAGGATGCCGGTGTATTCGAAGGTGGCGACGCGGTTTGCCGGCGCCATTCGGTAGGCTTGCGACAGCAGGATCATGCCGGCGGAAGCGACGAAGCCGCAGGCGGCCATCTTCAGGAAATCCGGCATCGTCGGCCACACCCACGGCCGCACCAGGAATTCGACGCTCGGATGCGCCGCATGGGTGATGCCGGCGAGATGGAAGACGGTCGCGACCGCGACGGCGCCGCTGAGATAAGCGCCGTTCTGGTAGAAGGCCATCACCGTCGATGATTCGGTGTCGCCGATGCGGCGCGCCATCAACTGCGAAAAGCCGTATAGGAAGGCCGAGCCCAGCGACAGCAGCGCCGCCCAGTCGAACACGCCGGCGCCCGGGCGCACCATCACCAGCACGCCGACAAGGCCGATCAGCACCGTCGCCAGCGTCTTCCAGGAGACGCGCTCGCCGAGATAAGGTCCGGCCATCGCCATGATGAACAGCGGCGCCATGAAATAGAGCGCCACCGCGTCTGCCAGGGGCAAGGCCGCGATCGCGAGATAATAGACCGTATAGGACGAGAACTGGATGAAGGCGCGCAGCGTCAGCAGGCCGAAGCGCTTGGACAGCACCGCCTTCAGGCCGACATCGGCCTGGACGATGACGATCAGGATCGGCAGCGCGACGATGGCGCGGATCGCCATCACCTCGGTCACCGGATAGCCGCCCGACACCGCCTTCACCAGCGGATCCTGCAGCGAAAAGACCAGCACGCCGAGGCAGAGGCTCAGAATGCCAAGCACCAACCGGTTCCGCATCAGTCTCGGCCCCCCGCGAGCCGCATCGATATTCATTTCACGCAATTCCGGACGGAAAACCGCAAGCACTTTTCCTGGAATTGCTCCTAGAGCAGGATGACGCTTCGTTGAACCGTCATCCTGCTCCAACTCTTGTTGTTTGAGCATGATCTCGCCCGAAAACCGGTTCCCACTTTTCGCTGACGCGGTCCTTCGGTTCGGGATCATGCTCTTAAAAAGAACCCGCTACCGTTTCGCGCAGCGGGTACGAGTGAGGACTCTTCGATTGGTCCGCGGCCGACTCGCGACCGCCTATCCAATGGGTATGGGAACTATCCTGCGGCGTTTGACATGTTGCAAACGAATTGGGATGATGCCAGCAATCAGATTTGCTTATGGCGGTTTTCGATGAGACCAGTCCTCGACAGCGACCTCCTGCGCACCTTCGTGGCGGTGGCCGAAACCGGCAATTTCACGCGCGCGGCGGAGAAAGCCGGGCGCACGCAATCGGCCGTGTCCATGCAGATGAAGAAGCTGGAGGACATGGTCGGCGACAATCTGTTCGAGCGCGGCTCGCGCGGCGTGGCGCTGACGCGCCGCGGCGGCGAGTTGATCGCCAATGCGCGCCGGATCGTCTCGCTGCTCGACGAAACGGCTGCCTCGCTGGTGGCGCCGCCGCTTGGCGGGCTGGTGCGCATCGGCATCCCGGCCGAATATGGCCGCTCGATCCTGTCGCGGGCGCTGGGCGAATTCGCCAAGCGCCATCCGCGCGTCGAGGTCACGGTGCGCTACGCGCATTCGGATTCGCAGGTGAGGGCGCTCGCGGCCGGCGAGCTCGATCTCGCCGTGGTGTTCGAATGGGAGGGCTCTTCCGGCGGCGAGGTGCTGATGCACGACCCGACGGTCTGGGTGACTTCGACGCTGCACCGCATGCATGAGGACCGGCCGGTGCCGATCGCGCTCTACAGCCGCAACGGCTGGTGCCGCGACTTCGCCATCAAGTCGCTGCAGCAGCGCGGCCTCGATTACCGCGTCGCCTATACCAGCGACACCAATGGCGGCCTGACGCTCGCGGTGACTTCCGGCCTGGCGATCGCGCCGATTTCGCGCAGCAACATCCCGCCCGATTGCCGGGAATTGACGGCCGCCGACGGCTTCGGCGACATCGATTCGTCAAACGTCGTCCTGCATCGCAATCCGCTCGCGACCGGCGAGGCGATCGACGGCATGGAAAACGCGATCCGCGACGCCTTCATGCTGACAAGGCAGGTCGCGCCTGCGGCATAGATACCGACGCACAGCGATCCTTCGCGCCCCCCTCTGTCCTACCGGACATCTCCCCCACAAGGGGGGAGATTGCCAGTTCCCGCGACCGCGCTTTTCCTGCGGTGTTGGTGATTGCGGCGCTGGCAATTGGCGAAAGCGGTGACGACATCCGATCTCCCCCCAAGTGGGGGAGATGTCCGGCAGGACAGAGGGGGGCGCTGTCCCGCCAGCATCCCAAAAGTGGGCAAGGGCCGTCACATCCAGTCTAACAGCTGTGAGGCAGAAGCTACTTCAGCTCCAGCAGCCGTTCGAGATAGCTGCGCTCGATGTCGGGGCTGAGCGCATTGCCGAGCCGCTTGCGGATCGCGTCGAGGATCTGGCGGGCGCGCTGGACGTCGATCTCGTCGGGAACCTTGACCGAAGTGCCGTCATCGGGGCCATTGGTGGCGCGCGGCCGTCCCAGCGGGTCACGGTCGGCATTCTGCTCGCGACCGCCCTGCTCGCTGCCTCCCTGGTCCCCCTGCATGGCCTGCATCTGCTTCATCATGTCCTTGGCGCCGCGGCGCAGCGCTTCCAACGCGCGACCCTGGTGGCCGACGGCCTGGTCGCCGTCGCCCTGGCCGAGCGATTGCTCGGCATTGCCCATCGACTTTCCGGCTTCGCCAAAACCCTCATTGGGCTCCATGCCCATGCCTTCGAGCCCTTTCTTCAGCTGATTGAGCTCGCTCTGCAGCTGGCCCTGGCCTTCCTGCAACTGCTTCAATGCATCGGCGAAATCCTTCGGCGACATTTTCGGCCGTGCCAGCGGATCGCGGTCTTGGCCGGGACCCGGCCGCTGCTGGTCATTGGGCTGGCCCTGCTCGCCATCCTCGCCAAGCTGCTGCTGCTCGCCGCCTTCGCCACGCTGACCGCGCTGCATCTGGTCCAGGCGGAAGGTGTCGTTCATCATCTCCTGCTGGCGACGCATGATGTCGCCGAGCTTGTCCATCTGCTGACGCAGCTCGCTGTCCTGCTCGCCGCCCTGCTGCTGGCGGCCGGCCTGCAGGTTGTTCATCATGTCCTGCAGCTCGGAGAGAAGCTGCTGCGCCTTGTCGCGATCGCCGGATTTGGCCAGGTTTTCGATCTGATCCATCATGCGGTCGATGTCGCTCTGGCGCAGCTCGCGGCCGTTCTGCTGCATCTGCGGCGCGTTCGGGTTCTGCTGCGCGCGCTGGGCGAATTCCTGCAGGAACTGGTTCATCGCCTCGCGCAGTTCCTTCATCGCCTTCTCGATCTCCTGATCGCTGGCGCCATTCTTGATGGCGTCCTGCAAGGCCTGCTGCGCCTGGCGCAGCCGCCGCTCGGCGGCCGAGAGATTGCCCTCCTCGATGCCGAGCGCGAGCTCCCAGAGATAGGAGACGACGTTGCGCAGCTGGTCGTCGCTCTCGGAGAGCTTCAGACGGCTCCTTGCGCTCACGATGGCGAGATAGTTCGACATGTTGTCGAACGTGTCCTCGGGCCGCAGCGTGATCGCGTCCATCAGGTCGAGAACGCGCGGCTTGGCGTTGGTATCCAGCGCCAACAGCCGGCGCTGCTCGATCACCGCGCGGGCCAGCGGGTTGGCGAAGGGCCGCTCCGGCATCATGAGCGTCTTGGTTTCGCTGGTCGCGGTGTGGCCGGCATCGTCGGTGACGCTCAGCGTCAGCTTGATGCCGCTGCCGGCCCAGACATGCTCGGTCAGGTCCTTGGTCGTCTTGGCCGCATTCGTCTTGCCGCCGCGGCGCGGCAGGGTCAGCGGCAGGTCCGGCGGGCCGTAGAGCGGATGCGCATTGGCGGCCGGCGGATCCGACAGCTCGAAAACGGCCTTGGCCGAGGCTGCGCCGTAATCGTCATCGATCTCGTAGTTCAGCTCCATGGAGCCGTTGACGGCGCGCTTCGGCTCGCCGACGAAGCGGATCGCCGGCGGCTTGTCGGGAATGACGGCAAAGGCCCAGTGGCCGAGATCGCTTTCGGCGGATTTCAGCGTCAGCGTGCCGTTCGAATCCAGCTTGCCGGAGAACTGGCGCACTTTGGGCGCGGCCTGGCTGGCAGGCGCGGGGCCTTTGGGCGCCGCGGGCTCGATGGCGCGCGCATTGCCGTCTTGATCGGCGTAGCTTAGCGTCTCCTCTCCGGAACTGCCCGTGACGCGCAGCGAAACGTCGCTGCCTTGCGGCACCGAGAAGGTCTGGACCGCCTGGTTGGCGTCGGCGGTCAGGAACAGCGGCGCCTTGCCGGTATAGGCGGGCGGCGTCACCCAGGCGTCGATGCGCGGCGGCACGGTATCGCGCGCGGCGCGGGCAACGAAGCCGTCGCTGACCCTGCCGCCGAAGGGCCCGAAGGAGAAGGCCAAAGCGGTGACGAACAGCAGCCCCGCCACGGCGCGCAGGCCCCAGCGATCGTAGTCCGGGACGCGGCTGCGCGGTCGGTCGGCGCCGAGGCTCGACAGCCGCTCGGCCATCCGCTTCTGGTGCTCGCGCCACAAGGCCTGCGAGAAGATGCTCTCGGCGCCGCTGGGACGATCGGTCTGCACCTGGACCGGGCTGTGCAGCAACTGGTTTGCCGCCTCGATACGCCTGTCGATCTCGGCGGCAGAGGGCATGCGGAAGAAACGCAGCGGATAGAGCGCCGCGACCCCGGACAGGGCGAACAGGATCAAGAGGCCGATGCGCGCGACGTCGGGCAGACGCGGGAACAGGCCGAACCACGAAAAGCTGAGAAACAGGCTGATGGCGATC
>NZ_RZSA01000271.1:0-6985 GCF_003998075.1 Mesorhizobium sp. M2A.F.Ca.ET.037.01.1.1
CCTACAAGGGGACCGCCGCCAGGGTCTACCAGGCCAAGGGCGACATCGTCGCGCCGGGACTGGTCGATCCGCACATCCACATCGAATCGTCGATGGTGACGGCCTGCGCCTATGCCGAGGCCGCGCTGCTCAACGGCACCACGACCATCTTCTGCGACAGCCACGAGATCGGCAACGTGATGGACGTGGCCGGCGTCGAAGCGATGCTGGAGGATGCCCGCCAGGCGCCGCTGTCGATCTTCCTGACGGTGCCCAGCACAGTGCCCGCCACCTCACCGCAACTCGAAACGGCCGGCGGCGACCTGACGGCGGAAAAGATCGGCGCGCTGTTCGACAAATGGCCGGAAGCGGTGGCGCTCGGCGAAAAGATGGACTTCGTGCAGGTGGCGATGGGCGACGAGCGCAGCCATGCGATCCTCGCCGCGGCGCTCCAGCGCGGCCGCCCCGTCTCAGGGCACGTCTACGGCCGCGAATTCGTGGCGGCCTATGCCGCTTCCGGCGTGACCGACACGCACGAGGCGATCGACCGCGAGATCGCCGACGACATGCTGGAAGCCGGCATTTGGCTCTTCCTGCGCGGCGGCCCGCCGACGACGCCGTGGCACTCGCTGCCGCAGGCGATCAAGACGATCACCGAGCTCGGCGCCTCGCACAAGCGCGTCGCCGTGTGCACCGACGACCGGGATGCCGACGATTTGCTGCTCTTCGGCCTCGATTGGGTCACGCGCGAGGCGATGAGAGCCGGCATGAAACCGGAACAGGCCTGGGCGATGGGCTCGCTGCACGGTGCCACGCGCTTCGGCATGGAAGGCGAGATCGGGGGCCTGGGCGGTGGGCGGCGGGCCGACCTCATGCTGCTCGACGATTCCTACAAGCCGGTGAACACCTGGTACGGCGGCGAACTGGTCGTCGAAGACCGCAGGATCACGCCGGTCCTCGACCAAGCGCTGTCGCAGCGTTACCGCTATCCCGAGGCGGCCTACCACACGGTGAAGCTGCCGAAGGCGATCAAGCTCACCCCGGACCTTCCGACCGAAAAGGTCGTGGCGCACACCATCCGGACCGAGCTGCCGGGCATCACGCTCGGCCACGAGCGGATCACGCTCGAGCCGGCGAACGACTGGCAGACGCATTTCGACCGGCACGGGCTCTGCTTCGTGACCGTGGTGGAACGGCATGGCAAGTCCGCCGGCAATGTCGCGCACGGGCTGCTCAGCAACTTCGCGCTGAAGCGCGGCGCGGTCGCATCCTCGGTCGGGCATGACAGCCACAACATTATCGTCGCGGGGGTCAACGAGGCCGACATGCAGGTCGCGCTGCGCGCGCTCGAGGAGAAGCAGGGCGGCGTCTGCGTGGTCCATGACGGCAAGGTGACCGCGATGGTCGACCTGCCGATCGCCGGGCTTCTGTCGGACAAGCGCGTCACCGAGGTTGCGGAGGAGATGAAGGTGCTGAAGCGCGAATGGGAAGCGGCCGGCTGCTCCATCCCCTATATGGGCTTCTACCTCATCCCGCTCTCCGTGATCCCGGAGATACGCATCACCGACAAGGGCCTCGTGCTGGTGCCGGAGATGGAAATCGTGCCGGCCTTCGAGGCGGCCTGAGTGGATCCCTATCGCCTCGGCCTCGTCTCGCCGCGTATCCACTATTTCCAGCTGGTGGCGCGGCTGGGCTCGGTGCGGCAGACCGCGCAGGTGCTCAACGTCGCGCCGTCCTCCATCAGCCGCCTCATCAAGGCGCTGGAGGACGAGATCGGCACGCCGTTGTTCGAGCGGGTGCGGCAACGCCTGAAGCTGACCAGCGCGGGTGAGCTGCTGCTCTACCACGCCAAGGTGAGCACCTCCGAGCTTGGCCGCGCCTGGTCGGAGATCAACGACCTGCGCGGCCTCAACCGCGGCGGCGTCTCCGTGACCGTGGTCGAGAGCGTCGCGCGTGGCCTGATGCCGGCCGCGCTGAAGGAGTTCTGGGAGCGTCACCCGCTGATCACGGTCGACGTGCGGGTCGCGGGTTCGCAGCAGGCGTGCGATGCCGTGGCGGAGGGCGACTGCCAGCTTGCGCTCGCCTTCGACGTGCAGGTGCCGCGCAGCGTGCGCAAGATCGCGGCAGCCACGCTGCCGCTCGGCGTGGTCGCGCATCCGGACAGCCGCTTCGCCGGCCGCAAAGAGCTGAAGCTGTTCGACCTTTCCGGCGAGCGCGTGATCCTGTCAGACGGCAGCCTGGCGCTGGGGCTTTCGGTGGAGGAGGCTATCAGCCGCTCGATCATCGATCTGACACGGCGCTCCCGAACCAATTCGATCGGACTGATGATCGAGCTGGCCAAGCTCAATCTCGGCACAGTGCTGCAGACGCGCATCGGCGTCGAGGCGGAGGTCGCCGACGGCACACTGATCTTCGTCCCGCTGCATGATGCCAAGATACCGCCGCGCCGGCTGATGCTGCTGACCCGGCCGGAGCGCGAGATGTCGGACGCGGCCTCCGCCTTTGCCACGCAACTGGCGCGGACGGTAGAGCGGCTCGGAAACGGTCGATGACGACCGCGGCCAGTTGTTGCGTTTTGCGCATCGTATTGCGGCTTGCTTTTGCACTATTCGGAACATCTCCTTTTCTGCGAACCTGCGCCGGCAGGAGAGAATTCGCATGAAGAAAAGCGCGGTGTACGCCGTCATTCGCGGTCTGAAAAGAGCAGGAGTGTCGATCGTCTGCTACCTGCCGGATTCGCTGTTCAAGGAACTTTACCCGGCGCTCGACGCCGATCCCGACATCAGGACGATCCGCGTCACCAATGAGGGCGAGGGCGCGGCCATCTGCGGCGGCGTGTTCCTGTCGGGCAAGCGGGCCGCGCTGGTGATGGAGAACTCGGGACTCAGGGCCTCGGTCGAGCCGCTGGCGCGCATGGGCCTGGGCGCCGGCATCCCCGTCGTGATGCTAATGAGCTACCGCGGCGAGCTCGGCGAGAACAACTGGTGGGCCATCCCCCACGGCATCACCATGGAGCCGGTGCTGGACGCGTTGCGCATCCCCTACCGCGTCGTGCGCGAGGAGGAAAAGATCGAACGGGCGATCGCCGACGCCTACTCCTGGTCCTACGCGTCCTATTACCATTCGGCGGTCGCGCTCGGCGGCGAGGTGGTGCGATGAAACGCTTCGACTGCATGAAGGCGCTCGCTGCCCGGCTGAAGGACGAGCTGGTGATCCTGTCGCTCGGCGGCAGTGTCGACGAATGGTACAACGCCGCGCCGCACATGCGCGAGGCGAGCCTCTTCCAGCAGCAGCTCGGCTGCGTGACGCCCCAGGCCTTCGGGCTGGCGGCCGGCCTGCCGCACCGCCGCATCGTCTCGCTCGACACCGACGGCGGCCTGCTCTTCAATCTCGGCATCCTCGCCACGCTCGGCAATGAGCAGCCGAAGAACCTGCTGGTCGTCGTCTGGGACAACGAGCAGTATTTGTCGATCGGCGGCCCGCCGACCCACACCGCCTTCGGCCGGGTGGACCTCGCCGCGATCGCCCGCGGCGCCGGGGTCGACGACGCCTATCTGGTGCGCACGCTCGACGAGTTCGACGCCCACTGCAAGGCGGGGTTGGCCGCCGGGAAGCCGTACATCATCGTCGCAAAGGTGTCGGGTACGGTGCAGCCCGACATCAAGCGCAAGCACAGCGACGGCCGCGAGGACAAATACATCTTCGTGCGCCATGTCGAGGCGACCGAAGGCATGACCATCATGGGTCCGAGCGAGCACAACTGAAGTCGGCCCATGATCGCCTCCGCCCCAGCCATTCCCCCCAGGCCGCTCAAACCTTCCTACGACGTCATCGTGGTCGGCGCGGGCTCCGGCGGCGCAGCGGTGACGCGGCGGCTGGTGGACGCAGGCGCCGAGGTGCTGCTGATCGAGTCAGGGCCGGCCGGCATCGGCATCGCCGAGATCGACGATCCGGCGCAATGGGTGCCGCTTGGGCGCGGCGCCTATGACTGGGGCTACGACTACGCACCCACGCCCCACGTCAACGGCCGCACCATCGGCATCCCGCGCGGCAAGGTGCTGGGCGGCTCCAGCGCCATCAATGCGATGATGTGGTATCGCGGCCATCCGCGCGACTACGATGCCTGGGAAGACGCCGGCGCGAAGGGCTGGAGCTTCGCCGACTGCCTGCCATACTTCCGCCGCTGCGAAGACTGGCGGGACGGCGCCAGCGAATGGCGCGGCGCGGGCGGACCGCTGCGCATCGAGCGCGCGGCCGAAATGCACCCCGTGGCGCAGGCGCTCATCGACGGCGCGGCGGAGCTGGGCATCCCGGTCATCGACGATCCCAACGGTCCCGACAACGAAGGCGCCGCCCCCGCCAACTTCAACATCGCCGGCGGCCGGCGCTGGAGCGCCGTGCAGGGCTACCTGCTGCCGATCCTCGACCATCCGCGCCTCACCGTCCTGACCGAATCGCTTGCCGTCGGGCTGACGGTGGAGAACGGCCGGTGCGCCGGCGTGCGCCATCTCGTCGGCGGAGCGGAGCGGGAGAACCGCGCGCGAGAACAGGTCGTGCTGGCGCTGGGTGCCATCGACACGCCGCGCCTGCTGATGCTCGCTGGCATCGGCGACCCGGCCGAGCTCGGCAGGATCGGCATCCCGACCGTTCACGCGCTTTCCGGCGTCGGCCGCAACCTCCAGGATCATCCGCTGGCGCAGGCCTGCGTCTTCCGGGCGAAACGGCCGCTCGGGCCCGTGACCGGCAATAGCGGCGGCTCGATGGTGAACTGGAAATCGCGATCGGACCTGCCACAGGCCGACCTTCATGCCTTCCCGGTGCAGGGCAACAGCGCCGAGCCGGCGATCCGCGCCCGCTACGAGATTTCGGGCGACGTCTTCTCCTTCGGCGCGGGCGTGATGCGCTCGAAGAGCGTCGGCCATCTGCGCCTGCTGGAAGCCCGGCCAGGCGGCGCACTGGAGATCCAGCCCAACTTCCTCGCCGAGCCCGAGGATCTGGAGGCGATGGTCACGGCGGTCGAGGCCGTTATCGAGATGGCAGCCGCGCGCGCCAACGCGCATGTCTTCGCCGGCTTCGCCGCGCCCGACCGGCGGCTGTCGCGGAAGGAGACGGTTGCCTTCGTCCGCGACGCCTGCTCGACCTTCTTCCACACCTGCGGCACATGCCGCATGGGCGAGGACGAGGAGGCCGTGGTCGACAGCCGCCTCGCGGTGCGCGGCATGGGCGGACTCACCGTCGCCGATGCGTCGGTGATCCCGATCATACCGAGCTGCAACACCCATGCGCCGGCAACGATGATTGGGGAACGCGCGGCCGACTTCATCCTGCAGGCGGCCTGAAACTTGCCTGGCTGTGAGGACGAGGCACGAACGGATACGGGGAACGTAGTGAGTGAAAGCATGATCCTGGCAGGCGACCATCTGCTCACCATGGACGCAACCAACAGCGTCATCGCCGACGGCGCCGTGCTGATCGAGGACGGTCGCATCGCCGCGGTCGGCAAGCTGCGGGAGATCTCGGCCGACAACCCGTCGACGCCGGTGAAAAAAATCGCCGACAGCGTGCTGATGCCGGGCATCGTCAACGCGCATGCGCATTCCGGCTTCCTGCGCGGCACGGCCGAGCATCTGCCGGTCTGGGACTGGCTGACGCTGCACATCAACCCGATGCACAGGGTGCTGCAGCCGCACGAGGCGGAAGCCGCCTCGTGGCTGTGCTACGCCGAATCCGTGCTCGGCGGCACGACCGCGGTCGTCGATATGTGGCGCTTCATGGAGGGCAGCGCCAAGGCGGCGGAAGCGATCGGCAACCGGCTCGTCGCCGTGCCCTATGTCGGCGAGCATCCGGACTACAACTATTTCGACACGCTCGACATGAACGAGGCGATGATCGAGACGTGGCATGGCAAGGCCGGCGGCCGCGTCAACGTATGGGTCGGTCTCGAGCATCTCTTCTATGCCGACGAGGCTGGGCAGCGCCGCGCCGTGGAGCTGGCGAAGAAGCACGGCACCGGCTTCCACACCCATTGCAGCGAAGCCCGGATCGAGCTCGCCGAATTCGAGAGACGCTACGGCAAGCGGCCGATGTACGTGCTAGACGATCTCGGCTTCTTCGAAACGCCGCTCGCCATGATCGCGCATGGCGTATGGCTCGATTCCGCCGAGATCGAATTCATCGCGAAGCGCCGCGTGTCGGTCGCGCACAACCCCGTCTCCAACATGAAGCTCGCCAGCGGCATCGCGCTGGTCGGCGAGATGCTGGCCGCCGGCGTCGCGGTCGGCATCGGCACGGACGGCGAGAAGGAGAACAACAATTTCGACATGTTCGAGGAGATGAAGGTCGCCTCCCTGCTCGGCAAGCTCAAGGACCTCGACGCCGCCGCCATGGACAGCTGGCAGGTGCTGCGCATGGCGACGATCACCGGGGCAAAGGCGATCGGGCTCGACGCCGAGATCGGCTCGATCGAGCCCGGCAAACGCGCCGACATCATCGCGGTCCGCGCCGACACGCCGCGCATGACGCCCCTCTACGGCGAAGGCCCCTACTTCAACCTGCAGCACAATCTGGTCCATGCCGTGCGCGGCAGCGACGTGGCTATGACGATGATCGACGGCCAGATCGTCGTCGAGGATGGCGAGCTCAAGACCGCCGATCTGGGTGAAATCATCGCGGAAGTCCGTAAGGTGGCGCCCGGCCTCTTTGCCCGGCGAGCGGCCTTCCTCGCCGAGAATGCCGGCGGCATCCGGCAATGGACCGACTGAACGGAGCGGAGCCATGAAGACGACCGACAGGGCGGCGCTCGACGAATGGTACGCGGTGGCGACCGCCGCGGAACTCGGACAAGCTCCGGTCGTGACACGCCTGCTCGGCCAGGACATCGAGCTCTGCCGCGACGAGGCCGGAGTGCCGGTCATCCGTGAAATCTTGAACGACGGCGGAAGAAGCCGCGCCCTGCCCGCGCAGGAGCGCTACGGCTGCATTTGGACGACGCTCGGCCGGCCCAACA
>NZ_RZSA01000272.1:0-6970 GCF_003998075.1 Mesorhizobium sp. M2A.F.Ca.ET.037.01.1.1
ATTGTTGGTCTTGATAGCGTCGATCTCGACATCGCTCCGGGCGAATTCCTGACGCTGCTTGGTCCCTCCGGCTGCGGCAAGACGACGAGCCTCCGCGTCATTGCCGGCTTCGAAAGCCCAACCAGCGGCAATGTCCTGCTCGAAGGCCGCGACATCACGGGCTTGCGGCCCTTCGACCGGCCGGTGAACACCGTCTTCCAGGACTATGCGCTGTTCCCGCACATGGATGTCGCGGCCAATGTCGGCTTCGGACTGTCGCTGCGCAAAATGTCCGGCACCGAGCAGGCAAAACGCATCCGCGAGGCGCTCGACATGGTTGGCCTCGCCGACAAGCTGCGCGCCCGCGTCTCCGAATTGTCCGGCGGCCAGCGCCAGCGCGTCGCGCTAGCTCGCGCCATTGTCTGCGAGCCGCGCGTGCTCCTTCTCGACGAGCCGCTGTCGGCGCTCGACGCGCATCTGCGCGAGCAGATGCAGGTCGAATTGAAACGGCTGCAGTCGCGGCTCGGCACCACCTTCGTCATGGTTACCCACGACCAGACCGAGGCGCTGTCGATCTCCGACCGCATCGTCGTCATGAACAAGGGCCGCATCGAGCAGATCGCAGCGCCGGCAACGCTCTACGACCGGCCCGCGACGCGCTTCGTCGCCTCCTTCATCGGCACGATGAATCTCTTGCAGTCGCTCTTCGTCGGCCGAGACGGCGAACGCCTGCGCTTCGCCGCCGGCGAGCTGCCGCTGGAGGCGACCTCAGACAGCAGCGAGACGCCGGCCGCCGGCGACACCCGCACCATTGGCGTGCGCCCGGAAGATCTTCTCGCCGCCAGCGAATCCGGCGAGGGCACCGCGCCGGCGCGGGTCAGCGGTGTCGTCTTCCACGGCCGCACGCTGCGCCTGCATGCCGAGCTCGGGCAGGGGACTGCGATAGTCATCGACGCGCCGCGGCGCGCCGACGGTTTTCAATTCAGCGTCGGCGACGTGGCGCATGTCAGTCTGCGGCGCGGCGCCAACTGCCCCATGCTTTCCAGCTGACGGACAGGGCTCAAGACTCAAGAAGCCTTGGCGAAGAATCCCTGATAGTCGGACTTGGCCTGCAGCAGGCGCAGGATGTTCTCGCGTGAGCCGCGCACATGCGCGCGGGCGCGCTCGCCGGCCAGAGCCACATCGCCGGCGCAGATCGCGTCGACGATGCCAGCGTGCTCCTCGCGGGTAAGCTTCCATTCGTCCAGCCACAGAAGCTCGGTCCAGACATATTGCTGGCACTTGTCGAGGATGCCGCAGAGCATGCCATGGAGCATCTCGTTTCCGCCGATTTCGGCGATCACCCGGTGCAGGTCGATGCCGACCTGGAGCTCCTCGAATTTTTCGCGCGTGCTGCGATCCGGGATCGCCGCCAGCCTTTCGCATTCGGCGAGCATCTCGCGCAATTTCGCCTTGTCGGCGGCGCTCGCATTGGCCGCGGCCAGCTCGGTCGCGCGGCCATCAAGCAATTCGCGGATGTCGAAGGCCTCGCGGAACATGGTGATGTTGAATTCGGCCACCACATAGCCCTGGCGCGGCCGGCCGATCACCAGCCCGTCGCGTTCCAGCCGGTTGAAGGCTTCACGCACCGGCGTGCGGCTGACCTTGAGGCGCTCGGCGATCTCGTTTTCCGTCACGCGGCCGCCCGGCGGGATCTGGCCGGTGATGATCAACGCCTTCAGCTTCTCGAAGACCGAGTCGCGCAGCGTGTTTTTTCTTTCCTTGCTCAAACGTCCCGCCTCCAACGGTCAGTCATGGAATCGCAGTCTAGTGCCTTTTAGCGCCCGCTTGAACAGACCCTGTCGCGTGCGCGGCCGCTTCGAACTGTCCCGCTTCTCCACCATCAAAAACCTGAAGCCCATGTTGACATCGGCTTCCGTCGAATTACACTCAAAATTGTATACAAATTAGCATACCAAATCAACGATAACGGGAACACCGGTTGGAGAAGCGAAAATGACGAAGAGACTTTTTATTCACGGCCTGGCGATTGCCGGGCTGCTGGCATCGGCCGCCGTTCCGGCGTCGGCCGCCGACACCATCACCGTCGCCTCATGGGGCGGCACCTATCAGGAAGCGCAAACCAAGGCCTTCTTCGATCCGACGGCCAAGGAACTCGGCATCACCATCAAGCAGGACACCACCAACGGCCTCGACGACGTGCGCCTGCAGGTCACCGGCAACGCCGTCAAATGGGATATCACCGAGCTTGGCGCCGACGAATGCGCGCGCGGCTCCAAGGAAGGCCTGTTCGAGAAACTGGACTACAATGTCATCGACAAGACCGGCATCAATCCCAAGCTCGTGCATGACGACTGGGTCGGCATCTCCTACACGTCCGTCGTGCTGATCTACCGGACCGATGTCTTCGGCGACAAAGGCCCGAAGACCTGGGCCGATTTCTGGAACGTCGAGAAATTCCCCGGCCGCCGCGCGCTCTCCGGCAGCCAGGCGACGGAGACGCTGAGCGTCGCCGCTCTCGCCAAGGGCATTCCAATCGACAAGGTCTACCCGGTCGACATCGACGGTGCGCTGCAATCCGTCGACAAGATCAAGGGTCATATCGATGCCTGGTGGACCTCCGGCGCACAGGCCATGCAGCTCGTCAAGGACGGCGAGGTCGATATGGCCAGCATCTGGAACGGCCGCGCCGGCACACTGAAGAAGAGCGGTGCGCCGGTCAGCTTCTCCTTCGACCAGGGCGTGCTGACCGCCGACTGCATGGTCATCCCGAAGGGCTCGAAGAACAAGGACATCGCCATGAAGGCGCTGGCCAAGTTCGTCAGCCCCGATCTCCAGGCCAACTTGCCGCTCTATGTCGACAACGGCCCGGCCAACGAGAAGGCTTTCGAGACCGGCAAGATCCCGCCCGAGCGCATCAAGGACATCAATTCCTCACCCGAGAACGTCAAGAAGCAGGTGCTGCAGGACCCGGCCTTCTGGCGCGACACCCTCGTCGAGGCGACGGAGAAGTTCAACAACCTGATCCAGCAATGAGGATCGTACCGGAGTGGCGTCCTTGCGGCGCCGCTCCGCATCGTTTCGCAAAAATGATCCGGAGTTGAAGGAGATGCTGTTGTCTCTCGCGCAGTCCGCGCTGCCCATCGGCATAAGCGGGATTGAGAAGCGCTTCGGCGCGGTCTCCATCCTCAGCGATCTCAGCCTCGATGTCGCGGCGGGCGAATTCCTGACGCTGCTCGGGCCGTCCGGCTCGGGAAAGACGACCTTGCTGATGATCCTGGCCGGCTTCGTGCGGGCCAATGCCGGCTCGATCAAGGTCGGAGGCGAGGAGATCATCACCATGCCGCCGCACAAGCGCAACATCGGCATGGTGTTCCAGAACTATGCGCTGTTCCCGCATATGAACGTCTTCCACAACATCGCCTTTCCACTCAAGCAGCGCCGCGTGTCGGCCGCGGAAACAGCTGAACGCGTCGAGAGGGCGCTGGACCTGGTGCAACTGAAGGGCCTCGGCGAGCGCCGTGTCGACCAGCTCTCCGGCGGCCAGCGCCAGCGCGTGGCCTTGGCCCGCGCCATCGTTTTCGAGCCGCGCATCGTCTTGATGGACGAGCCGCTGTCGGCGCTCGACAAGAGCCTGCGCGAGCACATGCAGATCGAATTGCGCAACCTGCATCGCAGGCTCGGCATGACGACGGTCTACGTCACGCACGACCAGCGCGAGGCGATCACCATGTCGGACCGCATCGCCGTCATGAATGCCGGGCGCATCGAACAGATCGACCAGCCGGAAGTTCTCTACGCCAGGCCGCGGACGAAGTTCGTCGCCGGCTTCATCGGCGAGTCCAGCTTCATTCCCGTCGAGAGCCGAAATGGCAGCGTCTGGTACGAGGACAGGAAGTTACGGATGAACGATGCGGCGCCGTCCACTGGTCGGCATCTGATGGTGGTGCGGCCGGAAAAGCTGCGCCTGGTTGCCGACGTCGGCGAGACCGGCGTCAACCTGCTGCCAGCAACCGTCGGCGACGTCATCTACCAGGGCGACAGCTTCGTCTGCTACGCCACGCTCAAGGACGGCCGGCAGGTGACCCTGCGCGACTATTGCCGCTCCGATGTGCTGGCGAAACTGCCGGCGCCGGGCGAGCCGATCACGCTCGGTATCGATGCCCAGGACGTCGTGCTGGTGGCCGACCAATGAGCCTCGCATCCGCCAGTCTCGGTCATGCCTCCCGACGCGATGGGGCGCTCAATGCCGATGCGCTCAACGCCGACGCGCGATGGGAAGCGCATGGCATGCTCGCGCTGCTGTCGCCCGGGCTCTTCCTGGTCTTCGCCGTCATCATCGTGCCGATCGGCTGGCTGTTCTGGCTTTCGCTGTTCGATGAGAGCGGTCAGCTCAGCGCCGCCAATTACGCGCGCTTCTTCGAGCAGGCATCCTACATCAAGACCTTCGTCACCACCTTCAAGGTGGCCTTCACCGTCACCGGCGCCTGCGTGCTGCTCGGCTATCCCTTGGCCTACATGCTCTCGCAGCTGCCGCGTCGCGCCGCCTCCATCTGCCTGATCTTCGTCATCCTGCCGTTCTGGACCTCGGTGCTGGTGCGCACCTATGCCTGGCTGGTCATCCTGCAGCGCAAGGGACTGGTCAACACGTGGCTGATCGATCTCGGAATCATCTCCCAGCCGCTGCCGCTCGCCAACAATTTCGCCGGCGTCATCATCGGCATGACCCACATCATGCTGCCCTTCCTGGTGCTGCCGCTCTATGCCTCGATGAAGACGATCGACGTCGACTGCCTGCGCGCCGGCATGAATCTCGGCGCGAGCCCCGCCGCCACCTTCCGGCAGATCTTCTTTCCGCTGTCGCTGCCGGGCCTGGCTTCGGGCCTGGTCATCGTCTTCGTGCTCTGCCTCGGCTTCTTCGTCACGCCGGCGCTGATGGGCGGCGGCAAGGTGATCATGTGGGCGATGCGCATGGAGCAGACCACCAGCCTCTATTCCAACTGGGGCGCGGGCGCAGCACTTGGCGTCGTGCTGCTCGCCGTCACGCTGGCGCTGCTCGGCCTTTTCCACTGGCTGCTCGGCACCCGCGCGACCGGGGTCTGGAGCAGGCGATGAGCATGGAAAACGCCCTGCCGATCTCGCATCGGCAACGCCTCTGGCTCTACGCGCTCGGCGGCCTCGTCATGCTGTTCCTGATCGCCCCGTCGGTGATCATCGTCATCATGTCCTTCTCCGGCTCCTCGCTCTTGGAGTTCCCGCCGCAGGAATGGTCGCTGCGCTGGTACGAAAGCTATTTCGGTTCCCTCGAATGGCGCGACGCCACCATCGTATCGGTCAAGGTAGCGGTGATGACGGCGATCGTCGCGACGCTGCTCGGCACCGCGGCGGCCTACGCCATCAACGCCCGCACGCTCAGGATGACCGGCTTGATCAACGCGCTGCTCACGGCATCGCTGATCATTCCGGTCATCCTGATCGGCATCGGCACGTTCTTCCTCTATGCCCGCATCGGCCTCAACAATACGCTGACCGGCCTCGTCATCGCGCATACGGTGCAGGCGCTGCCGCTGGTCGTGCTGACCGTGCTTTCGGGGCTGCGCTCCTACGACATGAACCAGGAGATGGTGGCGCGCAGCCTCGGCGCCGGCCGCTTCTCCGCCTTCTTCCAGGTGACGATGCCGCAAATAAGATTCTCGATCGTCTCGGGCGCGCTGTTTGCCTTCATCACCTCCTTCGACGAGGTGGTGGTGTCGCTATTCATCTCGGGCGGCGAGACCACGACGCTGACGCGGCGCATGTTCAATGCGCTGCGCGACCAGATCGATCCGACGATCGCCGCCATTTCGACTTGCCTGATCGTGCTATCGATCGTCTTGTTGTCCGCCGCCCAGCTTTTCGGCCGCGGACGTTGATATAGGATACCAGAACCAGCATGCGTGACTTCCAGTTTCCCGGCCGCTCGCCGGTCCGCGCCACCGAGGCGATGGCCGCGACCTCGCATCCGCTTGCCACCCTTGCCGCGATCGACATGCTGCGCGCCGGCGGCAATGCCATGGACGCCGCCGTCTGCGCGGCCGCGGTCCAGGCGGTGGTCGAGCCGCAATCGACGGGCATCGGCGGCGACTGTTTTGTGCTCTATTGCCCGAAGGGGCAGGGCGAGGTGATCGCCTTCAACGGCTCTGGCCGCGCACCCGCCGCCGCGACCGTCGACTGGTACCGGGACAAGGGCTTCAGCGAACTGCCACTGCATGGCCCGCACGCGGTCACCGTTCCAGGCGCCGTCGATGCCTGGTGCCGGCTGCTGGAAGACCACGGCCGCAAGGGTTTGGCCGATGCGCTCGCTCCGGCCATTCGCTACGCGGAAGAAGGCTATGTCGTGCACGACCGCGTCGCCTTCGACTGGCACGACCCCGAGACCGACCTGTCGGCCGACGAGGTTGCGACGCGCATCTTCCTGCCCGGCGGCAGGCCCCCGAAGGCGGGGGACATCCATCGCCAGCCGGAGCTGGCGGAGACGTTGCGCATCATCGCGAAAAAGGGCCGCGCCGGATTCTACGAAGGCGCTGTCGCGGGCGATCTGGTCGGGCGGCTTCGCGCGCTTGGCGGCCTGCATACGCTGGAAGACTTCGCCGCGACCAAGGGCGATTACCGCACCCCGGTCAGCACCTCCTATCGCGGTCACGACATCCACCAGATGCCGCCCAACAACCAGGGCCTGACCGCGCTTCTGATGCTGAACGTGCTTTCGGGCTTCGACCTCGGCAGGCTCGATCCCGAGGGTGCCGAGCGTCTGCATCTGGAGATCGAGGCGGGCCGCCTGGCCTATCAGGATCGCGATGCGTTCTTCGCCGACCAGGATCACGTCGACGTTCCGGTCCAGGCGTTGCTTTCCAGCGCCTATGCCGACAGCTTGCGCGCCGCGATCGATTCCGAGCGCGCCATGACCCATCTGCCGCGTCTCGATCTTCCCGGCAGCGACACGGTCTATATC
>NZ_RZSA01000273.1:0-6958 GCF_003998075.1 Mesorhizobium sp. M2A.F.Ca.ET.037.01.1.1
GTCTGCAACAGGTCGGGCCGCGCGCCTTCCAGCACCACATCGCCGCCGGTCATCGCCACCGCCATGGCATAGGTGCCGGTCTCGATGCGGTCGGGGATGACGCGGACACGGGCGCCGGACAGCGCCTCGACGCCCTGGATGGTGATGGTGGAGGTGCCGGCGCCGTGGATCTTGGCGCCCATGGCGATCAGGCATTCGGCGAGATTGACGATCTCTGGCTCGCGCGCGGCGTTTTCGAGCACCGTCTCGCCCTTGGCGAGCGAGGCCGCCATCATCAGCACATGGGTGGCGCCGACCGAAACCTTCGGGAAGACGTAACGATTGCCGACCAGGCGGCCATTCCGGGTCTTGGCCAGGACATAGCCATTGTCGACGTCGAGTTCCGCGCCAAGGACCTGCAGGCCCTC
Source organism: Mesorhizobium sp. M2A.F.Ca.ET.037.01.1.1 (assembly GCF_003998075.1). Lineage (NCBI taxonomy): Bacteria > Pseudomonadati > Pseudomonadota > Alphaproteobacteria > Hyphomicrobiales > Phyllobacteriaceae > Mesorhizobium > Mesorhizobium sp. M2A.F.Ca.ET.037.01.1.1. The sequence continues at coordinate 408 of NZ_RZSA01000273.1, forward strand.
GAGGAATAGGTCGACAGGGCGCGTGCCGATGGCGCAGCCGCCGGGCAACGACACCTTGGCCTCGCCCATGCGGGCAAGCAGCGGCCCGATAACCCAGAAGGAGGCGCGCATCTTCGACACCAGCTCGTAAGGCGCGGTGGTGTCGACGATGTTGCGGGCGGAAAAATTGATCGTGCGCGAATAGCCTTTCTGCTGGCTCTCGCGGCGGCCGTTGACGGAATAGTCGACGCCTTGGTTGCCGAGGATGCGGATCAGCTGCTCGACATCGGCCAGATGCGGCACGTTTTCGAGTGTCAGCGTGTCGTCGGTGAGCAGCGAGGCGATCATCAGCGGCAGCGCCGCGTTCTTGGCGCCCGAGATCGGAATGGTACCGGCCAGCCCATTGCCGCCGACAATTCTGATGCGATCCATAAGAAAACGTCCCCTCGGCCAGAACAGGCCGGTTCAATCGGTTGATGCGCCCGGCTTAGACCATTGGCCGGCTTGGTTCAAGAAATAGGATTTTCCTAGAACCGGACCGACTATGGCCGGGCAGTATGGCTGATTTGGTCAGTCCTTGTGCATTTTTCCAGCAGCCGGCAAGCCTTCCGACCGCTGATCGGCGTCGCCAGCGCGCCGCGAACGCGTCTGCGCCTTGCGCTTCTGCAGATTGGCGCGCAGCGCCTCGGCCAGCCGTTCCTTGTGCACGGCTTCGCCCTTTTTCGGTGGATTTGTCTTCTCGCCCATCGTCCAATCCCTGACCGGTCAGCCGGCTGCGATTCCGCAATGGGTAGCATTTTGGCCCGGCAATGTCATGAAAGCAGGCCGTCCGGCGGTTTCACGCTGTGGATCGGCCGCGCATTAGCGTCCCAAACCGCTTAATGGCGGCCAAGAATCAGATCCGACGCTTTGGGTTTTTCTTGGCCTTGCGCTTGCCGGTTCGATATGGCAGAAGCGCCGCCATCGCAGGCTGCGGTAGCTCAGTGGTAGAGCACTCCCTTGGTAAGGGAGAGGTCGAGAGTTCAATCCTCTCTCGCAGCACCAGCCTTCCCTGTAATTGCCGCATCGGGCAGCGCCTGACGATGGTTCTGGCGCCAACCCATGGCAATGCCCCGCCTGCGAGGCCTCGTGGATGAATGGTTCACGCAGAGGACTGCAAATCCTTCAATCCCGGTTCGATTCGGGCGAGGCCTCCAGTTCCCGCGCACCCGCAGCCCAGCTGCGCTTACGGTGCGACCAAGAAGCAGACCGATCGCGCCGGTTCAGTTGGTGACGTGCGACAGCCGCAGGCCGGCTTCGTCGGGGGCCTCGGCCATGCCTTCCTCCGCGAAGCGGTACATGTCCTCGAAATCGAGCTCATGTTCGAAGACGACGCCCCCGACGCTGATCGCAAGCACGTCCTTGTCGCCTTTCGGCGCGAAATAGATTTCGCCGACCGCGCCGCGAATACGCTCGCCGATCTCCTTGGCGTCCTGGTCGCTCGCACCCGGCAGGAAGACGCCGAACATCGAGGTTCCGAGCCGGCCGATCAGATCGTCCTTGCGCACCGCGGATCGGATGGCCGATGCGATCAGGCGCAAGGCCTCGTCGCCCCATTCCAGACCGAAGCGCAGGTTGATCGACGCCAGATGTTCCGGATGGATGACGAGAAACGCGCCGGAGCGCGGACCGGCCGGTCTCGCCGCTCTCCTGTCGACCATCGATGTGAACACCTTGCCGTTCAGGCAGCCGGTCAGCTGGTCGTAAGTGCCGGATTTGGTGAGTTCCTGCCGGTAACGGCGGATCTCGATCTGTTGCCAGCCGGTGAGGGCAAACAGCGGCAGACCGATGACGATCGGCACGATGATGGCCGTGACTGCCCCACGGGCGAACGGCGTCAGGCTGTCGCTGAAAAGCATCAGGTAGTTCAGCGCCAGCGAAAGGGCGACGCAGCCGGCGGTGCCAAGCACGGCCAGCAAGATGAGGTGCTTCCACGTTTGAGCCGGCGCGGTCGGTGTTTTCGTGGTCAAGGGCCAATCTCCTGTTCGACGCATTGGCTTACAGGAGGTCCGTTGCAATTTCGGTTTCAGGGAAGCGTACAATTTGATGCAAAGTCGGCTTTTTTCTCCATGGGAAGCGCTGGATCCGGCCTGCGCATGCGACCGCAGCCCGCGGCTCGAGTGATGACCTGCCTGGCCGTTGGACCAGTTCTCGGTTTCTAGAATCGCCGAACCGCTCTGACCATTCTGCTTTCACGCAATTCCGCGACGGAAACCGGCTTTCCCGCGATTGCGCTATTGCGGTGGTCCGAAAATGCCCATCCTGGCTTCTCTCGCCACCGCTTCCGCCTTGCCGTAGATGCCGGTGGGAGCGGCCAGCGCCCAGCCATTGGAGACCAGCCAGGCGCCGACATCCTGCTTGCCGAGCGCGCAGGGCGCGGCGATCGCGAAGCGGTCGGCATCCGGTGGCAGCAGGCATTTCAGCGCCCGGCCGCGGAGCCAGGCGTTGAAGGCGGCCCGCGCCCGCTGGCCGCAGGGCCAGGCGGTGTTGTCGAACGTGCATGTCCTGCGGGGGTCCATGCCGATCGTGCCGCTGATGGCGACCATGCGTCCCATGGCCTCGAAGACCGCCGAGGAGGTCGCGACCGGACCGAAAAGCAGCGTCTCGCGCCAATCCCGCGGCATCGGCGTCTTCGGTCGCGGCGCGAGCCCGAGTTCGCCGAGCGGAGGGCGCGGCTCGATGCGCTCGATCCCTGACGGGTCGAGCGGCGGCGGCGCAATGAGATCCTCGGCGATCTTGCGTGCCGGCTCGCCCGGCCGCGTCTCTTGAACCGGGACCTGAGAGGCAGGCTTGAGGTCGCCGGCATCTTGGGCCGGCGTGACCGGCGGCGGGTCGGGCGGCAGCCAGCGCCTGCCCTCGGCGATCAGCAGTATGCCGGCGAGCAGCCCGAGACCACCGAGCATCGGCGCCAGCAGCGGGCGGCTGGGCGGTTTCGCCTGACTCACGCGCGGGCCTCTCTGGGATCGTGCCGACGGCCGCTGATGCTGCTCGAGCTCAACCCGTTAGCTCCTGTCGACACGGCGCCACCCCGACCATTGAGCCCTTCGCACATTAGACATGAGCGACATTCCTTGAAAAGCAAGGCGTTGCGTTAAGTCTCGCGCAACCAATGCGGCCTAGAATCGGCCATCGGATGTCGAGGGGATGACATGATGCGCAAGCCGATACTGCTTTTTGCCTTTCCGGCCCTGATGCTGTTTCTGCTAGCGGCGGAGCGGATGGCGGCGCTGCTTCTCGGCATTTATCCGGCGAGCCCCGCTGTGTGGCACGCCTGGCTCGAGCTGCGGCCGTTCTCGACCATGTTCTGGCAGCAGGCGCATGTCTATCTCGGCGGGTCGATGGCCGTCGACGCCGCTATCATTGTCTTTGCGGCAGGCGCTTGCTGGATGATTTGCCAGGCAAAGAGGTCGGCCGGCTTCTTCCTCGCCAATCATGCCGCGCTGATCTTCGCCGGGCTCATGATGGCGCAGAGCAGTCACGCGGAAACGGCGAGCACCGTTGCCGCGTTCGTTACACCCCATGGCCTCCAGTTCTCGGTTATGGTCGACCTAAGCTTGCAGAACTGCCTGGTGCTGTGCCTCGGTCTCGCGGCGTGCGCCTATTGCCACGTGGCATTCCTGCGCGAGGCGAAACTGCGCGCCGAGGCACGTTCGGTCCGCATGCTTGCGCTGCAGCGCGATCTGTAAGCGGCCGGCTCAGGCGGCCCGCGGGCTCAGTTGATCTTCTTGTAATAGACCTTGCCGTCGGGCTGCTGGATGCGCTGGTAGGACGGGTTGGGACCCGGGGGCGCGACCTTGCGCTTGAACGAGGGCTGCCCGTCGCCGGAGCTTTCATCGACCGCGGACGCATCCGCCACCGTTGTGTTGCCGAGCATGCTCGGCTCCGGAGCGCCGGGCGCCGGTTCGCTGGCCCCGACGGGCTGGCCTTGCTCCAGCCTGGCGACATTGCCGTTGATCTGGCCGAAATTCGCCTGCAACTGGCGGTCCAGCGTCTCGAACCGGCTCTGGAAACCGTTGTTGACGGTGTCGATGCGGGCGCCGATGCGCTGCTCGAACTGGCCGAGCTGATCCAGCCGCGCCTCGATCGCCTTGAGGTCGTTGACGCCGCGATAGAGATAGACCGCGGCCGTCACGTTGATGGCGGTGACAAGCAAAGCGCCGACGGCGATGACGCCGATCATCCTGGCCCGGCTGGGCTTTTCCGGAACCGCTTCCCGGTGACCGAGTTCGATTGCCGGAACGTCCGGCTCGCTGATCATCGTCATTCAACCACCACCTTTGCGCCCACCGCGACGCGTTTGAAGAGATCGATCACATCGGTGTTCGTGAGCCGGAAGCATCCGGACGTGCCGTCGAAACCGACGCCCTTGGGATCGTTGGTGCCATGGATGCGATAGAGCGTGTCGCGCCCGTCGCGCGAAAGATAAAGCGCCCTGGCGCCGAGCGGATTGTAGGGACCGGCCGGCACCATCGCCGGCAGTTCCGGCTGGCGCGCGCGCATTTCCTTGGGCGGGCGCCATTCCGGCCATTCGGTCTTGGAGGCGATTTTGACCGTTCCGGTCCAGCCGAAGCCGTCGCGGCCGACGCTGATCTGGTAGCGCAGCGCCTGGCCCTGGCCGGTCACCAAATAGAGCGCCTTTTCGTTCTTGCGGATGATGATGGTGCCCGGCTGCTCGCTGGTTTCAAAGGCGACCGCCTTGCGCAGGCTTGGGCCCATGGCGGGCAGCGGCGGCAGGCCCGATCCGGCTTGCGCCAGACCGCAGGCCGACAACAGCGTCAGCCCGGCGAGGCACGCGCTGGCCAAGTGTATCGCAGCGAAGCGCCTAGCGCTGAGCATTGTCCAGCCGCTCCTTGAACATGCGTTTCAAGTCCTTGTTGAAGCGCGCGCGTCCATCCACCTCGGAGGGCAGGATGGCGCGGTTCAGCGCGTCGGCCAGGAGCGCATTGTCCAGCGCCAGCGACTTGATATGCGGCGCCTTGAAGATCTTCTCCAGCTCGCTGCGCGAGAAGTGGTTGCCGAACCATTTGCGCTTGTGCTTGTTGGCGACCAGCGTGATGCTGACCTTGTTGCCGCGCAATTCGCGAATCTTCTTGTAGAGCCGCTTGCCTTGCCTCAGCGAAGCGACGTTGAGCTCGAAGACGATGAAGATCTCGTCGCTCGTGCGCAGCACGGAATCGTGCCACGGCGTCTCGATGTTGGGCAGGTCGATGACGATGTCGTCGAAGCGGTAGGCGACGAGGTCGAGCAGCCGGAAGACGAAATCGGAACCGTGCGGCTCGAACGGCAGCTGTGGCCGCTCGAAGGAATAGAGCGTGAGGCCCGAAGGCCGGGACAGTTTGATGACGTCCATGAGCTCGACATCGAGCCGGTCCGGCTGGCCGATGATGCCGGAGAGGTCGAACTGGTTGAACTGGTTGAGATAGGCGCCGCAATTGGCGCTCTGGAAGTCGAGGTCGACGAGGCAGGTCGCGGCCGCCCGCTCGGCCGACTTCGAGGCCAAGTGCTCCGCCGCCGAGATCGCCAGCGTGGTGGCGCCGGCGCCGCCGCTCGCGGCAATGAAGGTGATGATGCGGCTCTTGGTGCCCTGGTTGCCGGTGTCGTGGAAGGTGACGGCGTTGAGCAGCTCCTTGGCGTCGAGCGGCTTGTGCAGCCAGTCGGACGCGTTCATGCGCACCAGCACGCGCGTCTGCTCGGAGGTGAGTTCGTCCGATATCGCGATCAGCGGCACCGACGCCCAGGCCGCGCGCGCCTCGACGATCGCCGGATTGCCGAGCAGCGCGCCATTGCCGAGATCGAGGATGATGATGCCTGGACGGCTGTCGACAGGCGGCCCCTTAAGGAACTCCGCCGCGTCCGAGACCTTGACGTCATAGATCGCCAGCGCGTCGAGCCGCGTGGTGACGTCGCGCTTGAAATTCGCATCGGCGGAAAACAGCGCCACCTGCTTGCGCTTGGTCGGGAGAACTCTGGTGTCGATAGCGTTCATGGGTAGGTGCTCTTTAGATCCTCGCCCGTGACCGTGCTCAGCATGGAGGGCATGGTGATGTTGTCGAACCCGAGCAATCCGCCCAGGAAGAAGAACTGGAATTGATGATTTACGATGCTGACCGTGATGGTCGGTACCGGCCCGTTGGGACGTGTCCAATAGCCCAGGCCGGACGCCTGATATTGTATCCGAACCTGGGACTTCGTCAGCGTGGGCAGGAAGGTGTGCATTCCCGACCGGGTGCCGCTGCCCGTGTAAATGAAGTCAAAAACAGCTTGGCTCGCTGTGAGATTCTGGCATGTTGCGCCGGTGCCGCAGGTGCATGAGGCGGTTCCCGCGGCATTGGCCGTGCAGATGTAATTATATGTGTTGGCCGGAACCGCCTTGCCCACGTCCAGCGAGTCGCTTGGCGTTTTTGCCTCGAGGGAAAGCCCACTGGCGACCGGACTGGAGATTTGCGCCAGCCTCGCTCCTGCCTGCACTGCCTTGTCGGCGGCGTTCCATTGATAAAAGGCATAGCCGAAATCGACGAAGCCGAGCAGAAGGG
>NZ_RZSA01000274.1:0-6947 GCF_003998075.1 Mesorhizobium sp. M2A.F.Ca.ET.037.01.1.1
ACATAGAACACTGCCATCACCCGGCCGCGGATCGAATTCGGCAAGGCATCGTTCAGCCAGCTCTGCGCGACGATGAACAGCCCGCAGATGGCGAAGCCGTAAAGCGCCCGCGCGGCGATCCACAAAAGCGGGATCGGCCCGGCCCCGATCGCGGCATTGGAAAGCGCGATCAGCGCCGAGAGCACCATGAAGGCGCGAGCGTGCCCGACGCGCCGCACCAGCGGTCCGGTCAAGATGCAGCCGGCCAACCCGCCGGCAGAAAGCCCGGTGACGATCAGCCCGGCCCAGGTCGGGTCGAATCCATCGGCGCCGAGCCGCACCGGGATATAGGCAAACATCAGCCCATTGCCGATCGCGATCAGCGCCATCGACACGATGACGCTGGCAATGGCGATCAGCGGCGCCGGTTGTTCGGCGCGACCCGGATCGATTGCGGCTTGATTCTGCTTCAGCATGCCTGCGCAGCATCGTTGATCGGAGCAGGAAAAGCCGCCGCAAAAGCGACATGGCCGAACTTCCCTTCCCCCCTTGTGGGGGAAGGACGGCGCTCAGCCGTTCGCGGCCTTGCGGATCGCCGTGGACGACAGCGACGAGCGCGGCCCGTGGATGAAGGTCCAGGCCGGTGCCTGCATGCGGGCGAGCAGCGGCGCGTCGCCCTCGTCGATGCGGGCGTAGTCGAAGGTCTTGGCGACGACCGACGACAGGAAGGAGAGCGTCGCGCCCGGGCGATCGATGACCGCGATCGGGAAGGTCAGCACGATCTCGCGCCAGCGCTGCCAGCGATGGAAGTCGCGCAAGGAGTCCGCGCCCATGATCCAGACGAAATCGACGCCCGGATTGCGCGCCTTGACCAGGGCCAGCGTGTCGGCGGTATAGCGCACATGCTGCGCTGCCTCGAAGGCGGTGACCTTGATCCTGGGATTCCTGGCGATTTTTTCGGAGAGCTCGATGCGCTCGGCGAGCGGCGCGAGTTCCCGCGCGCTTTTCAGCGGATTGCCCGGCGTCACCATCCACCACAGCTGGTCGAGTGCCAGCCTTCTCAGCGCGATCTCGGCGACCAGCGCATGGCCGGCATGCGGCGGATTGAACGATCCGCCGAAGAGACCGACCGTCAGGCCCCTGGCGGCGTGCGGCATGCGAAAGTAACGGGCCGGGACAGTCTGCTCGGCTTGCGAAAGCATTCGCCTTGGCCTCCCTCAGGCCTGCCGGGCGAAAAAGGTCAAGGCCTCACCTGTCCCGATCCGCGCACGCGGTATTTGAACGAGGTGAGCTGCTCGACGCCGACCGGCCCGCGCGCATGCATCTTGCCGGTGGCGATACCGATCTCGGCGCCCATGCCGAACTCGCCGCCATCGGCGAACTGTGTCGAGGCATTGTGCAGGAGGATGGCCGAGTCGATCTCGTTGAAGAATTTTTCCACCGCCTGCGCGTCCTCGGCGATGATCGCCTCTGTGTGGTGCGACGAGAAGGTCTCGATATGCTCGATCGCCTCGCCGACGCCGTCGACCAGCTTCACCGCGATGATGGCGTCGAGATATTCCGTCACCCAGTCGGCGTCAGTTGCTGGGCTGGCTTCGGAAAAAGCCCGCAGCACCTCTTGGTCGGCATGGATCTCGCAGCCGGCGGCCCGCAGCGCTTCGAGGATGGGCACCAGATGCGTGGAGGCCACAGCGCGGTCGACCAGAAGCGTCTCGGCCGCGCCGCAGACGCCGGTGCGCCGCATCTTGGCGTTGACGGCGATCTTCACTGCCATGTCGAGATCGGCCGAGCGGTCGATATAGAGGTGGCAGATGCCTTCGAGATGCGCGAAGACCGGCACCCGCGCCTCGGTCTGCACGCGCCCGACCAGGCTCTTGCCGCCGCGCGGGATGATGACGTCGAGGTTTCCCGAAAGCCCCTTCAGCATCTCGCCGACGGCGGCGCGGTCGGTGGTCGGCACCAGCTGGATAGCATCCTCGGGCAAGCCGGCGGCCTTCAGCCCTTCGACCATGCAGGCATGGATAGCCGAGGATGAATTGAGCGAATCCGAACCGCCGCGCAGGATCACCGGATTGCCGGCCTTGAGGCAGAGCGCGCCGGCATCCGCCGTCACATTCGGCCGGCTCTCATAGATGACGCCGATGACGCCGAGCGGCGTGCGCACGCGCTCGATATGCAGCCCGTTCGGCCGGTCCCATTCGGCGATGACGTCACCAACCGGATTCTTGAGCGCGGCGATCTCGCGAATGCCGTCTGCCATTGCTTTGATGCGCGCAGGCGTCAGTTTCAGCCGGTCCATGAAGGAACCGGACAGCCCGGCCTCCTCGCCAATCGACACGTCGATGGCATTGGCCTCGAGGATCGCCTGCTCGTTGCGCAGGATCGCGTCCGCCATGGCGATAAGCGCATCGTTCTTGGCTGCGGTGGAAGCGACGGCCAACGGTCGGGCGGCAGCGCGGGCGCGACGGCCGATATCGGCCATCAGCGCAATCGTGTCTTCGCCGGATCTTTCATGCAGCTTCAGCATGGTCATCCTCCGCCCGTCGTCGTTCAATACTTAGTCGTCGGCCAATACGTGGTCGCCGGCGACGCTTACCACAAGGTCGTCGCGATGGATCATCGCCGAACGCGCCTCATAGCCGAGCACGTTTTCGATCTCGGCCGTCTTCAGACCTGCGATCCTTACGGCATCCGCGGCGTCATACGCAACCAGCCCGCGCGCGATCTCGCGACCCTCGGGCGACAGGATCGCCACCGTGTCGCCGCGCGAGAAATTGCCGCTGACCAGTTTCACGCCGGCCGGCAGCAGCGACTTGCCCGACTTCAGCGCGCCGATGGCGCCGGCGTCGACGGTGAGCCGACCGGCCGGCTCGAGCTGCCCGGCGATCCAGGTCTTGTAGCCCTTCACCGGATTGGCGCTCGGCTTGAAGAAGGTCGCGCGCTCGCCGCGCTCGATCGCCATCAGCGGCGACAGCCTGGTGCCCGAGGTGATGATCATGGCCGTGCCGGCGGCGTTGGCGATCTTGCCGGCGTCGAGTTTTGTCCGCATGCCGCCGCGCGACAGCTCGGACGCGGCGGCGCCCGCCATCGCCTCGATGTCGGGCGTGATGCGATCGACCACCGGAATGAATTTGGCCTCGGGGTCCTTGGCCGGCGGCGCCGTATAGAGCCCATCGATGTCGGAGAGCAGCACCAGAAGATCGGCGCCCATCATCGTCGCCACCCGCGCCGCCAGCCGGTCATTGTCGCCGTAGCGGATTTCCGAGGTGGCTACCGTGTCGTTCTCGTTGATGACGGGCACCGCCTTCATCTTGAGCAGCGTCGAGATCGTCGCGCGCGCGTTTAGATAGCGGCGGCGCTCCTCGGTGTCGCCAAGCGTCAGGAGGATCTGGCCGGATTTCAGCCCATCCTTGCCGAGCGCGTCCGACCAGGCGCCGGCAAGCGCGATTTGGCCGACGGCGGCGGCGGCCTGGCTCTCCTCGAGCTTCAGCGCGCGTTTGCCGAGACCGAGAATGGTGCGCCCGAGCGCGATGGCGCCGGACGAAACGACCAGCACTTCGGCGCCGGCATTGGCAAGCACCGCGATGTCGTCGGCAAGCGAGGTCAGCCAGTCGCGCTTCAAGCCCGTCGCGCGGTCGACGAGCAGCGCCGAGCCGATCTTCACCGTGACGCGCCGGTATGATTTCAGCGATTTCATGGGTTTTGCCAGCGCGTCTCGACGGGAGCCGGCACGGCATCGCGAGATTCGGCAACCACCGCCATCAGCGCCCGCAGCACGGCCTCGACGCCTTCGCCGGTGACGGCCGACAGAAGCAGCGGCGCGCGGCCGGCGGCGCGCTTCAGCGAGGCCGCGTTCTTCTTGCGGGCCTCCGCGTCGAGAATATCGACCTGGGAAAGCGCGACGATCTCGACCTTATCGGTCAGCCCATGACCATAGGCCTCGAGCTCGGCGCGCACCGTCCTGTAGGCCTTGCCGGGATTTTCCTCCTGCGCCGACACCAGGTGGAGCAGCACGCGCGTGCGCTCGACATGGCCGAGGAATCGGTCGCCGATGCCGACGCCTTCATGCGCGCCCTCGATCAGGCCTGGAATGTCGGCCAGCACGAATTCGCGGCCGTCGATGCGGGCAACGCCAAGGCCGGGATAGAGCGTGGTGAACGGATAGTCGGCGATCTTCGGCTTGGCCGCGGTGACGGCGGCCAGGAAAGTCGACTTGCCGGCATTGGGCAGCCCGACCAGGCCGGCATCGGCGATCAGCTTGAGTCTGAGCCAGATGCTGAGCTCCTCGCCAGGCAGGCCGGGATTGGCGCGGCGCGGCGCCTGGTTGGTCGAGGTCTTGAAATGCTGGTTGCCGAAGCCGCCATTGCCGCCCTTGGCCAGCAGGAAGCGCTGGCCGACCACGGTCAGGTCGCAGATCAGCGTCTCATTGTCCTCTGCGAAGATCTGGGTGCCGGCCGGCACTTTCAGCGTGATGTCGGCGCCTTTGGCGCCGGTCATGTTGCGGCCCATGCCGTGCATGCCGGTCTTGGCCTTGAAATGCTGCTGGTAGCGATAGTCGATCAGCGTGTTCAGCCCGTCGACCGCTTCCGCCCAGACATCGCCGCCTCGCCCGCCGTCGCCGCCATCCGGGCCGCCGAACTCGATGAATTTCTCGCGCCGAAACGACACCGATCCGGCGCCGCCGTCGCCGGAACGAATGTAAACCTTGGCCTGATCGAGGAATTTCATCGGATTTTCAAGTTTCTGCTGATGTCCATGAGCGATTGCTCTAAGGCATGCCTTAAACCAAGGCGGAGCTAAGGGCGAGGCCCGTTTTGCGACTAAAGCGCCTGATGCCCTTGGGCCAAGGACGCGATAGCACTGTTTGCGCGCGAGACTGGGAGGCGCGGGAATGAAGATCGTTTCCTACAACATCCAATACGGCATCGGCCTTGACGGCAGATACGATGTCGGGCGCATCGCCGACGCGGTGCGCGGCGCCGATGTCATCGCGCTGCAGGAGGTGACCCGCAACAACCCGCGCAACGGCGACCGCGACATGGTGGCCGAGATCAGCGAGGCGCTGCCCGATTATTTTGCCGCCTATGGCAGCAATTTCGAGGTCAATGTCGGCTCGCGCGTGGACGCCGGCCGCGCCGTCACCCGGACCTTCCAACTCGGCAACATGGTGCTGTCGAAGACGCCCATTCATCTGTCGCGCAATCTCCTTCTGCCGCGCAGCCGCAGCCTCGAGACCATGAACTTCCAGCGTGGCGCATTGGAAGCGCTGATCGAGACGCCGCTTGGCTTCATCCGCTTCTATTCCACCCATCTCGACCATCGCAGCCCGGTCGAGCGCCAGGGTCAGATCCGTTTCCTGCGCCAGCGCCTCCTGAACTATGCGCTGGAAGGCGGCGGCCTGTCGGGCATTCCCGAGATCGGCCTGCCGGACCTGCCCTATCCGGAAGCCTTCATCGTCATGGGCGACTTCAACATGCTGCCGGGCTCGCCCGAATATGTCGAGCTCGCCGGCCGGCCGGATCATGAGTTCGGCATGCCGCTGACCGCCGATCTCGCCGTCGACGTCGCCCAGCGTCTGGCGGTCGCCGACCTCGTCACCTGGGTCGATCCTGAGCGACCCGCCGACAAGAGCCGCCACAAATGCATCGACTACATCTTCACCAGCGCCTCGCTCGCCAGATCGCTGCAGCGCCTGTGGTCCGACCGGGACGCCGTCGGTTCCGACCACCTCCCGCTCTGGGCCGAACTGGGCTGAGTCGCGGGACTCCCCCTCATCCGGCCGCTACGCGGCCACCTTCTCCCCGAGGGGAGAAGAGGTTGGCGCCGGCGCTTACCTGCTCCTCTCCCCTTGGAGACCGGTCGGATTGACCCGAATTGCCCTGGCAATTCGGTTGGCAATCCGGGTAAGGGCGCGCCGCTCAACCTTCCGAAGCACCGATCAATAGTGGATCCAGTTGCGGAGACTGTTCCATGTCTTCCTGTCGAGCCGATAGCGCTCGACCGGCACCTGGCCGGCGACGATCGAATTCAGCATGCCCTGGCCGGCATACTGGAAGCCGCATTTGTGGATCACCCGCCGCGAGGCCGGATTGATCACCCGGGTCGAGGCATGCAGCACCTGGATCGAGGTCCGCTGGAAGGCGAGGTCGACCAGCGCATGCGCGGCTTCGGTGGCGTAGCCGCGCTTCCAATAGGGCTCGCCGATCCAGTAGCCGAGCTCCAGGCCGCGGTCGGTCGTGTTCAGGCCGGCGCAGCCGACGAAAATGTCGCTCTCCCTGAGCGTCAGCGCATAGACGATGCCGGCGCGCCGCGACGCCGCCATGGCAAGGAAGGTGCGGCCCTCGGCCTCGCCATAGGGGTGCGGCATGCGGGCCAGCATTTCGGCGACATGTCGGTTGTCGGCTAGCGTGACGAGTTGCTCGAGATCGCTCTCGCGCGGGGCGCGCATGACCAGCCGCTCTGTGGCCAGCGCCGGGCAATCGATCGCGTAACTTTCGTCTTCGGTGTCTTCCGCTTCGGCAACCATTTTAGTCCTCCAGGGCAAGAAAAAATGAAAAAGGAGAGAGGGCGAGCCCATCTCTCCTGATCCTTTTCCTGGCCTGGCCAGACACCGGTTCCCGAGATGGGCGCCGGTGTTATGGTGCGGAACCGGCTACTCCGCTGCTTTGGTAATCGGGTTCACCGATACGTAGGTTCGGCCGTTGGCTTTCTTGTTGAAGGTGACTGCGCCGGCTTCGAGCGCAAAAAGGGTGTGGTCCGTTCCCATGCCAACATTGGTGCCCGGATGCCATTGCGTGCCGCGCTGACGAATGATGATGTTGCCGGCGACGACGGCTTCGCCGCCGAACTTCTTCACGCCCAGACGCTTGGAGTGCGAATCGCGACCATTGCGCGACGAACCGCCAGCTTTCTTGTGTGCCATTTGACTAACTCCGATGCGCCCTGAGGCGCTTGAATGGTCTTATGAA
>NZ_RZSA01000275.1:0-6943 GCF_003998075.1 Mesorhizobium sp. M2A.F.Ca.ET.037.01.1.1
AGCCCGCGCGTCAGACAGGGGCCCCACAAGCACCCCCTACCCCCGCCACCGACAAACCCCGGGGTGCCGGGTACCAGGGCGCCTCACAGCTCCCTCGGATAGAGCCTCGCGATCTCGGCCGGCGTGAGATCGTCAAGCGGAACAAGCGTCGGGCCGTCATGGCGAAAAACTATCAACGTCCGCTTGCCGTCGACTATACCCCTAAAGTCGGCGTGAGTGCGCCGCCAGATCTCGTCGAGCGCCTCGGTCTTCGCGATCAGGTGCGGTTTGTGGCTGGCAGCGTACAGGGCCGCGAAGCTGTCGGCTTGGGCGTGATTGGGCATGCCAACCATATCGGCGTCGTCCTCTGGTGCCCTCGTCACTGCCAGGCCGAGGATGTCGGCCACGATTATCGCATCCTTGTTGAACGCCTGCAGACAGTCGCCAGCGCGCTGAAAGACAATTTCCGCCACGGTTCTTCCCCCGCTGCCGCCTTGTCACCAACGCGACCCAAGCGGTGTACGCGATATTGGCTCGCCACCTTTGGTCGTCTCATCCTGTGACTCAACGCCGGGCTCGGGCAGATTGGATTTCAAGCGCTCTTCGCGATTGATGATGTCCGTCACCTGAACTGCTGTCCACGTCCCGCCGCGCGCCGACGCGATGCCTCGTGCATTAAGTGCTACCGCGACCTGCCGCCGCGATTTTATCCCGCTCGCTTGAATGTCGCGGATGATCGGAAGGATGTTGGCCGCGAAGCCATCGGCTTGTGCCATTCGAACCTCAACTGATCGCTGCTGCGCTTCGACAAGCTTCGGGCCGCCAAGTTTGACGCCACGCTCTTTGGCAGCGGTCAGTGCGGCGCGCGTGCGCTCGGAAATCATAGCTCGTTCGCGCTCGGCGACGGCGGCAAAGAGATGCAGCACAAACGGATCGACGTTCGGCCCAAGCTCGGCGACGATGAACGGCACGCGCCTCGCCATCAAACCGGAAATGAAAGCGACATCACGGGAGAGTCGGTCCAGCTTCGCAACAACGATTGAGCATCCGGCCTTCTTCGCGGCAGCAAGCGCCTTGGCGAGTTGCGGACGACGCGACAGAGCGTCCGCACCCTTGCCAGTCTCGATCTCGACGAACTCGCCGGTGATGTCGAACCCTTCGGTCTCGGCAAAACGAGCTATTGCCAGACGCTGTGCTTCAAGTCCGAGGCCGCTTCTGCCCTGCCCGTTGGTCGACACGCGAAGGTAGGAGATGACGGGCTTCATGGGCGTTCCTGCAGATCGTAAGGACAATATACGCTCATATGTAATACTTACAAGCGTTGGTCATGCGAGAGCGTCGACCTACGCTGACGAGATGCCGTCATGGGAATGTGAGGCCGAGTTTTCAGAACCGCCCAACAAATGGCCAGCGTCCCCCTTTGCGAGTGTCTTACCGTGGCGCGGATGCCACTCACCTGCCGGGCACAGACCGGGCCGAAATGCCGTTTCCGCTTGCGAACCGGCTAATGTTAAGCACCTGTTTGTGAGGGGCAGGCTTCGGCAGTAATATTGCGGTGCCTGCAGGCGGGACATCACACGGGTTCGAGAGGGCGCGCCTATGCCACGAGCGCGACGCCAGATGGCGCTGACAGCTGATTTGGTCGTGCGTACAATTCGCGCGATCGAGAGTACCGGTCCCGGCCCGGATATAGTTCGCAATACCGAAACCGAGTGGAACGCCATCGTTCGAGAAATGTTGGCAACGCGTCCTGATAGACAGGATGTGTGGATTTTCGCCTATGGCTCACTTCTCTGGAACCCGGCCATAGAGCATGTGGAGGAGCGCGCTGGCGTGGTGCCAGGTTGGCACCGTTCGTTCTGTATTCGCCTGCAAGATTGGCGCGGAACCGTCGACCAGCCAGGCTTGATGATGGGGCTCGACCTGGGAGGCCAATGCAGGGGGCTGGCGCTACGGCTGGCTGAGGACAGCGTCGATATCCAACTCGGAAAACTTGTCCGGCGTGAAATGCCGGTGAGGCCAGCCAACAAGCCCTTCACCAACACTCCCCGTTGGGTGCAGGTTCAGACAGCCCAAGGGCTCATTCGCGCCCTTGCCTTCGTCGTCAATCGAAAGGGAGCCAACTATATGGGAGGCCTTACGCCGGATGAGACGGCAAGTATTTTGGCCACGGCGTGTGGGCATGGCGGATCGTGCGCCGAGTACCTTTACAACACGATCTCGCAATTGGAGACCTTGGGCATTCGGGATCGCAACCTGTGGCGCTTGCAGTCGCTTGTCGCAGACAGGCTTACTTCCTTACATCTCTGACTAGGCCGCTGGTGGCGGCAAAGTCCAAGTCGGCGGGTGGCTTACTATCACCGTGTTACGATGCGGCTGTCTTCGGCCTGAACCGCCGCTCCCACTCCTCAAGGCTCATCTGCATGACCTCACCCGGCTCGCGCATCGGGCGGCGCAGCGTCGTGGCGACTTCGGCTCTGTCGACTACCAGGCCGAGCAGCTTCGCCTTGCCCATGATGGCCGTCACGCCTGCTGATGGGTTTTTGGTGGCACGCGCCAGCTCGATCATTGCGTCAAGTTCAGCAACCAGGTCATCGACGGTTATCTCCGAGCGCCTGGCGGCCGCAGCCTGCAGCTCGGCGACCCGTGATTGCACCTGAACATTTCTGAACAGGCGCGCGGCTGCAGCCTCAGCCGCATTACCACGAGCCGTGTAGCCGGCCTCGACATAGGCTCGGGATTGGGGGAGGCCCTCGGCAAGGGCAAGGCAGAAGCGTTCTTGTCGCATGTTCAATTTGGCGTTCGGCATGGAGGTATTATAATACCGCTCGGTTGGTTTGCACCAGACTATGGTGAGCGAAGCTCAAAATTAAGAGGCTCGATGCGTTCAAGCTCGGTAGCGCTCAAGAATTTGCCCGCCAGTGTCATCGCTTCTATCGAAAGCAGGTAGCGGCTTTGGGCGCTGCTACCTGCGACTGCTCTCGTGGGAAGCCCCTAGTTTCTAGCCTATTCGCCTTCATCAGCGCGGCGAAACGACTCGTCATTCACCAAATGGTACAAGGCCATCGCGGTGCATCTCCAGTCTTCGCCATAGCGCCAGTTCAGCATCTGGCCGACTAAGTGTGAGCATAACTCGTCCAATTCTTCTTGGTCGAGTACCTGTATTGTGGCGCGATATTTCTCAATTGCGCGGAGCAATGGCTCAATCTCTTGCGGCAAGTTCGGCAGCACATCTGGCGCCCTGCCATGCGCTGAATCACTCCATACTGGCGGCACGGATCGCATTTGGCGCATAAAGCTCCGCATTTCAGAAATCCTGTTATCCAACGTCATTGCTACCTCCATGTTTGCCCGGATCCGCCGGGCGTCGGTGGTGATTGTTGTTCCAACCGTATCAACGCGAGACGGCGGGACATTGCGGGACATTGCGGGACATGTCCCGGTGCGTCCCGAGGCCAGGGAGACGGGACAAAACGGGACATATACCTATAGGTATGTCCCGATGTCCCGGCCTTGGCCTAACTGTGGCAGAGCCAGGCGTGATCGTCGAAGAACTGGACATGCCCAGCCTCCCTCAGTGCATCTCGAGCGCGTTGGAATGCTTTCTTCTTGGCGTCAGGGGTATCGTCGGCGGAATGCCGGTAGAACTGTTGGCGCCAGTGGTCGATCAGCACGACTTTGCATGGGGGCCAATCAGAGCCGAACTTGCGAACGCCATTCGTCTGAATTGCATCATCAAGCGCGTTCAGGGCGGCGCGGTTTTTGGCCGAGAGCGTTGCCTTCCTCGGGCTAATCTTCACCGTGGCGTCCAGTTCAGGAACCAGGCTGTCACCGGCCTTCACCAGCTTCACCCCCCAGGCTCCGTTGCTGTCGGCGTCCTTGTGCCTGTCGACGGTCAAGGTTGCCGTCATGGCTTCCTTATCGCCTACGACTTTTAGACGCGTATCAAAGCTGCCCCAGAAATGCGTGTGCATGCGGGCGCGGCTATCGTCCTGCCAGCCGGTATGCGCGACGGTTAGCACCGCGACACCGGCTTCGCGCATGATCCGCTGAACCCCATGCACCCAAGCCCTGGCCGTTCTGTCTTCGATCTCAGATCCAGCCATAGAGCCACCGAAAATGTCGATGACGACCAACGTGAATTTTACGCTCGGTAGAGCGTGTAGTTCGATATCGACGATTGCAGCGATCAAGCCGGAGACGTCATCGGGTCGATCGAGCCGGATTTCTTGGGGGTAGAGAAATGCTGTCCGCTCCTTCTCAGCTATACCGTGATGGTTATACCAGGCAGGAATGCGCCTACGGCCGATGCCATTTCCGCCTTCGGTTGCAACAAACAGCACAGCTGGCAGAACGTCGGGTGCACAGGAGCCAGGGTTTACCTCATGCCCCTGCCATGGACGTCGAGACGCCACCGACAGGCCTATGTCTATTGCGAGAAACGACTTGAATGAGTTCGATTTGCCGAACATCAAAGCGGCTGCGTTCTTCTGGATCAGGCCCTCGATGAGCCATTCGGGTTCAGGCAGTTCCCGCATCTCAGCGTAGGACAGGATGTGAAGCCGCTGCGGTTTGGCCATCAGTAGCTTCTCCCGGCCGCACGTCGGTATTCTTTGGCCGCCTCCGCAATGTATTTCGGGACGTCGCAGCCTGGCTGGCATGTGCCAACCCGGTCGGTCAGCAGGGTGCTGGCAGCGCCACACGCCTCGTCGAGAAGTCTGCAATAATAGCCTTGGTTTTTCAGACGCGACTGCGCATCGAGCAGACATCTGCAAGCCATCCTAGCCGATGCCATCACCGGGCCAGGCGCCGACTGGTACGCGGGCAGTTCCGCGGTAGCGCGGCGGCACCTCTTGCCCATGTCACTATCGCCTATCACGGCAGGCACCCCGTGGGCCTCGGCACCTCGATACGCGGGAGGATCTTGGGCCCTCCGCAGTGACCAGGCGGGAAGAAGTGCCAGGCGCAATCGTCCTTCGCGCAGTCTTTCGTGTCCGGGATCCAGCGCAGGCGCCGCGTCGGCTGCACAAGCGCGCAGCGATCAACCAGTCCGGACGAGCGCCGGTTGAATAGCCAGGGGGTGTCGCGCAAGATCCAGGTTGGAAGACCAAGCGTCAGTAGGTGCTTGAGAATCGGTTCGAAAGAGTGCCATGACCACGGCAAATTCCCGATGATTAGGTCGACGCCAACGATATCGACCGATGTCAGAGACAGCGCATTGCGCTGGGCGATCTGCGAATCTCCAGGATCCAGGTCGATTGCGAGCTGGCAGATGTGGCCATGCTCGGCCAGGCCGCGGATTAGAGCGCCATTGCCGGCCGTTGGTTCAATGTAGCGGACAGCGCGAGGAAGATGGAACAGCAGTGGCGGAAGCGCCATTGCCGGTGTGCTGTAGAGGTCTTTGGCGATGCGGGGGAAGTCGGAGCGGCGACCCATGGCAAAGTCCTTCCACAGATCGGCTCTGCAGCACGATCTTGGTCAAGATTGCTTGTTTGGGAGTTAGGGAACTAGGAGTTCAATGTGTCATCGCCCAGGGGCTTGAACTTCGCCTCAGGCATGGCCTTGAGGTAGCGGTCCAACTCCTCGTACAGCAGGATCGTGCGAGAGCCCTTTTTGCGAGCAATGAGCAGGCCGGCCCGCATGTCCTTGTAGAGTTGGGCGCGGCACAGCCCTGTATAGATCACCGCGCCCTTGACGTCGGTCGCCAGTTGAGGACGGGGTGGTGCTTGGCTGGTCGAATCGCTGTTCGTGGCGTTCTGGAACGACATGGCGTTGCCTCATACAAATTTGAGCCAACAGCCACTTATGCCCATGCCTAGACGGGTGTAAACAAGGCAATATTCTGGATAATTTGATGCTCAGGACGGGCGAAAAGCCACCTTCTACGGCTTCAACGAATCCACGGTGCGTTCATACGCGTTCAATTGCGTACAATAATTAGAGCATTTGGTTTTGAAAGATTTCCCCGATATCCACAGGAGCTTCACTGCCGAGCATCCTCACGTCGTTCGGCCCAGTTTATCTCCCGCTCACAACTGGCCAGCGCGGAGCGCCATCACGTTCGTTGCCGGTTGGTCAGACATTAACGGAACGATTGCGCTTGCAGATAGCTCGTCGAGCAGATCGACAATAGCCGAGGCATAGTGGCGTTCAATCATAATGGTGCTCGTGTCATGCAGGGCGGCTACGAGCCGAACCGGAAGACCTGCACGAAGCTGGCGCACTATCGAGGAATGCCTCAAAGAGTAAGGCACAACCTCTCGCGGAAGGCCGGCGCGGGTGATGATGTCGAGCCAGGGCCGGGCAAGTTCGCTCGCTGCAGTCCAGGGACCGCGAGCATCGCGAACCCACTGGGGCGGCCGGATCTCGGTGGCCTTCGTCTGAACATGACGCCACCGTTGAAGCAAAGCTTCACCTCGCTGCTTTCCAGCAATCGCGGGGCGCAACTGATCGATGACGTCCGTGCCAACCCTAATCCCAATGTGCGTCGTATTCTTTGTGCCTCTCCCTTTGCGACTGGTCGGCACCATCAATCTGTTTTGCTGTATCTGGATGTCACCCACAGCCATGCGAGCTACCTGCGAAAAACGGGCCCCGGTTGCGGACAAAACCAACACCATGCGCAGAAGGTCACCATCCCAGCCCTGGTCGATATCAACTGCCCTCGCCGCTCCGATAATTCGGCGGACGTCAGCGTCGGGCAGTGCGGCCTGGTCGCGAGCGACCGGCGGCGCTGCCTCGCCTGCTGACAACCCGTTCTTAATGATGAGCGCGACTTCAGCCGGGAGGCGGGAGCGATTTTTGACGGCCGCAGCGTTGAGTGATGCTTTTAGATCGTTGGTCACACGACGAATTGTCGACACCGAAAGAGCGGGCGATCGACGGCTTCTCCATTGGTCGAAATCTGTTTCCTTCAGCTTGTGGAGCGCGATCTCAGCGACGGGATCAGTGAGCACATGTCGCG
>NZ_RZSA01000276.1:0-6937 GCF_003998075.1 Mesorhizobium sp. M2A.F.Ca.ET.037.01.1.1
TCGCGATCGTCATCCACGGGCGGAGCAAGGAGCGAAGCGACGCGCGCAGACCCGAGGATCCATGCCGTGACTTGGAAGCGCCGCGGCGGTCCAGAAATTCTGCACCGTTGCACACTTCGGTCCAGGTAACGGAATGGATTCTAGGGTCTGCGCGCGTCGCTTCGCTCCTTGCTCCGCCCTAGAATGACGAGGTTTAGAAGCCTCCAGCTCATCGCCAGCGTTTGCGCTGACTATCCCAACGGACGTTGATAGCCTTGCCCGTGAAACCTGCAATCTTTCAAAATCACCGTGTTGAGGAACTAGTGCGCCAGCGCCTGCTCCAGATCGGCGACCAGATCATCGCCGTCCTCGATGCCGCAGGAGAGCCGCACCAGCGAATCGGTAATCCCGATGGCGCCGCGTTTCTCCGCCGGGATCGAGCCATGCGTCATCAGCGCCGGGTGCTCGATCAGGCTTTCGACGCCGCCCAGGCTTTCGGCCAGCGTGAAAAGCTGGGTGCGTTCGAGGAAGCGTTTCGTTCCCGCCAGGTCGCGGTCGAGGTCGACCGAGATCATACCGCCGAAGGCGTGCATCTGCTGGACGGCGATGGAATGCTGCGGGTGGCTGGCGAGGCCTGGATAGATGACCCGGCGGACATTTTTTCGCGTTTCCAGCCATTGCGCTATTTTCAGGCCATTGGCCGAGTGGCGCTCCATCCTCAGCGCCAAAGTCTTGATGCCGCGCAGGGCCAAAAAACTGTCGAAGGGGCCGGAGATGGCGCCGATGGCGTTCTGCAGGAATTTCAGCTGGTCGGCGAGTTCCTTGTTGTCGCCGACGACCGCCACGCCGCCGACCATGTCGGAATGGCCGTTCAAATATTTCGTCGTTGAATGCACGACGATGTCGATGCCGAGCTCCAGCGGGCGCTGGATATAGGGGCTGCAAAAAGTATTGTCGGCAACGGTAAGCAGACCCTTACGCTTTGCAAGCGCCGCGAGAGCTTCGAGGTCGACGATGCGCAGCAGCGGGTTGGTCGGCGTCTCGACCCAGAGCAGCTTCGTGTCCGGCCGGATCGCGGCTTCGACCGCGGCCAGGTCGGTGAAATCGGCGAAGCTGACCTGCAAGCCCGCGGAACGTTTGCGCACCCGCTCCATCAGCCGGAACGAGCCGCCATAGATGTCGTCGGTGGCGACGATATGGGCGCCGGAATCGAGCAGCTCCAGCACCGTCGAGATCGCCGCTAGGCCGGAGGCGAAGGCGAAGGCTTTCGTGCCGCTTTCAAGGTCGGCGACCGCGCGCTCGAAGGCGAAGCGCGTCGGATTCTGGCTGCGGGCATACTCAAAGCCCTTGTGCACGCCGGGCGATTGCTGGCCGTAGGTGGAGGTGGCGTAGATCGGCACCATCACCGCGCCGGTCGTCGGGTCGTGGCTCTGGCCGCCATGGATGGTGCGGGTGGAAAAGGCCAGGCGGTTCTTGCCGTTTGAAGTCATTTTGCGCGGCGCCTCAGATGGTTGATCAGGTCGATACGGGTTATCAGGCCGATGAACTCCTCGCCATCGAAGACGATGGCGACCTCGTTGCGGTCGAAGACAGGCAGCAGCGCGTCCAGCGTCTGGTTGGCCTGCAGCGTGTGCAGGTTCGACGTCATGGCGGAGCGCACCGGGCCGTTGAAGCGATCCCAGCGGCCGTCATAGGGGCCGTCGACCTTGGCCAGGATATCGCTTTCGTCGACGATGCCGACCAGCCTGCCCTCATCCAGCACCGGCAGTTGCGAGACATCGGAACGGCGCATGCGGCCATAGGCGTTGAGCAGGCTTTCCTCCGGGCCGACCCAGACGGTGTCGCCTGTGCGGTGCGAGCGCATGACGAGGTCGCGCAAGTCGCCATGCTGCTCCTGCTCGGCAAGGCCCTGCTCTGCCAGCCAGAAATCGTCGAAGACTTTCGACAGGTACTTGTTGCCGCTGTCGCAGACGAAGGTCACGACGCGCTTGGGCACCGTCTGCTCGCGGCAATAGCGAAGTGCGGCCGACAACAGCGTGCCCGAGGACGAACCAGCGAGGATGCCTTCCTTGGACAAGAGATCGCGCACCGCCAGCATGCTCTGCTTGTCGGGGATGGAATAGGCCTTTTTCACCAGCGAGAGATCGGCATTGGGCGGCACGAAATCCTCGCCGATGCCCTCGACCGTCCAGCTGCCCGCCTCCTCCATCTTGCCGGTCTTGATCAGCGGCGCCAGCACGGAGCCGACCGGATCTGCGAGCACCATCTCGGTCTTCGGTGAATGTTTCGCGAAAAAGCGGCCAAGGCCAGTGAGCGTGCCGCCGGAGCCGACACCGACCACCACCGCGTCGACATCGCCGTCGAGCTGCCAAAAGATTTCCGGGCCGGTCGTCGTCTCATGCGCCAGCGGATTGGCCGGGTTGGCGAACTGGTTGGCATAGAACGCGCCGGGCAGCTCGGAAGCGATCTTCTCGGCCATGTCCTGGTAATATTCGGGGTGGCCCTTGCCGACATCGGAGCGCGTCATGCGCACCTCGGCGCCGAGCGCGCGCAGATGCTGGATCTTCTCGCGCGACATCTTGTCGGGCACGACCAGGATGATGCGGTAGCCTTTCGGAATGCCGACCTGGGCAAGGCCGAGGCCGGTGTTGCCGGCAGTGGCCTCGACGATCGTGCCGCCGCGCCTCAACTTGCCCGCCTTCTCGGCGGCGGCGATCATCGACAGCGCGATGCGGTCCTTGATCGAGCCGCCGGGATTCTGGCTTTCGAGCTTGATGAACAGCCGGCATTTGCCGGTGTCGAATTTGGTCAGCTCGACGATCGGCGTCTGGCCGATCAGGTCGAGCACCGAAGCGTAAGGCGGGCGAAGCCTCGACAGGTTTGTGTCCGCGCCGCCGGGCGCTTTTGTCTGCTCGCTCATCTTGAGTGCTCCATCGAAGCAGTTCGAGGCGGATGTCGGCAATCTCGCGCATCAAGCCGCCGGAATCCATTCCGGCTTGGCGGATCGCGCGCCCTGTCTTTTCCAGCCCTTTTCATCCGGAAAGAAGATAGATCGTGCCAATCCGGCGGCGAGTCGGGGAATGGAATTTCACGGAGGGCGCTTTGGAGAAGGTTGATTGGAAATCGATCATCAGCGTCGAGTTTTTTCACACCCCCTCTGGCCCATTGGGCATCTTCCTTGTGGGCATAGCCGCGCGAGTCTCTGGGATGTCGTCAAGGCGATAGAGAGGTTTCTTGGTGTGACGGGCAACCTATCCTTCGTCATTCTAGGGCGGAGCAAGGAGCGAAGCGACGCGCGCAGACCCTAGAATCCATGCCGTGACCTCGGCCGCAGAATGCAGCGGTCCAGAATAGCCGCCGATAACTGCACCAACTAAGATCACCAGATGACCGGCTACGTCTACATGACCGCGAGCCAGAAAGGCGGCACGATCTATATCGGTGTCACCAATGACCTTGCTCGTCGCATGCCCGAGCACAAGACTGGCCAAGGCTCCAGCTTCACCAGCCGCTACGGCGTGCAGCGTCTGGTCTGGTACGAGGAATACTTCGACATCGCCGATGCAGTTCAGCGTGAGACGTCATTGAAGCGCTGGCCACGGCAGTGGAAGATTGATTTGATCGAGACGACTAATCCCGAGTGGTTCGAGCTCTTTCGCGGAATTGGCTGGTGAACGTTCTGCGCCGTGGAGGCTCTCAATCGTCACGGCATGGATTCTAGGGTCTGCGCGCGTCGCTTCGCTCCTTGCTCCGCCCTAGAATGACGACCGATTGCAGCGAGCGCCTCACCCCAGCAGCTGCTTGCTCAGCTTCGCGCACTGCACGCGGATGTCGGGAATGGCGTCGATCTCGAAGAAGGTGCCGCGCGTCAGCGGGCCGACGGCGAGCAGCTTCGACGACACCGTGCCGTCGGCCGCGATCAGCTCGCATTTCGCGGTGACGTCGAGCCCGAGGCGCAGCGGATCCGGCCGCGCCACGCCACGCTCGATCAGCGCGCGCACGAGGCCGTTAGAGGTCCTCGAAATGTCGCGGGCGATGCCCATGCAATCATAAAGGCGGGCGACCTGCAGGGTCTCGATATCCTGCGTGCCGCGCGGCTGGATTTTTACGGTGAAGCCGCCGTTCGCCTCGACATTCACGATCCTGCCGGCGACGAGGCGGATGCGGCCCGAACTGACCGCCTCGGTGACGCGCTGGTAGACTTCCGGCGCCATGCGGTGGCGGTGGATGTCCCACCAGGCCTTGGTGTGCTCGACGAAGCGGCGCTTGGCGGAGGACGGCCAGTTCTGCCAGATCGTCTGGTTGAAGGGCCGCAACCCATCGACCACGTCGCGCCAGTCGCCGCCGGCCTTCTGGGTCTCGCGGATCAGGTTGCGGAACCAGCCGACGAAATAGGAAAGCTCCGTGCCGAGTGGGATGTCGGCGATGTCGAGCTTGATCGGGTTGCCCTTGCGATGCGGCGACGGCAGCAGGCCGCGCCGCGATACCGCGACGATCGGGCCGCGATGGCCGCGCTGTTCCAGCGACAGGAAGGCGTCGACCATGCTGAGGCCCGTGCCGAGCAGCAGGACACCGGCTTGCGGATCGAGCGCGGTGTCGGCCTCCGTGCCCATGCGGATGGCGTGGCCCTGGAAGGCGCCGGGCTGCTCGTCATGGCCGGTGGCAAGCACGGCCAGATGGCCAACGACGCTGGTGCCGTTGGCGAGCACCACCTCGACACCAGCCGACGTCGGCGAGATCGACAGGCTCTCCTCGGCAATCAGCCGCAACCGGCCGGTCTCGCGCTCACGTTCCACCAGATCGTCGAGCAGCTCCCTCAGGTAACGGGCATAGAGACTGCGCGGCGCATAGAATGGCCCCTGGTCGGGTTTGGCGAAGCCGCGCTCAAGCACCCAGCGCGCGAAATGGGTGGGGTCGTCGGCATAGGCGCTCATCCCGGAGGCTTTGACGTTGAGCACATGCGCCGACAGCAAAGTGGAATAGGCCATGCCCTGGCCGAAATGCGGACGCTTCTCGATCAGCGTGACGCGCAGATCAGAGTTTGACGACATCAGCAAATGCGCGGCCAGCACCACGCCGCTGGCGCCGCCGCCGACAATGATGATGGAGTTGCCGCGTCCAACCATGGTTGCGAGCCGAAACGGGGCGATCAGCGCGCGGCGAGCGCCGCGGGCGGCCTCGGCCGCAGGCCACGAACGATCGCCGGAACGGTTTTCAGAAGGTTGCGCATCGTTCTCTCACTCCCAATGTTGATAAGATTACTATACTAAGAGGGCTGGGCACGAAATGATGGTTCCAATTCGCCGGCGATTTGAAGCATGGATTTGCTGAAATCCGGTGACAGGAGGATTTTCGTTCAGACTGCCGCGATTGTGGAAGGGCGCCGCATCCGCTGTCGTCATTCTAGCCCGGAGAGTCCGCTTTGGTATCTTTGAAAGGGAGCGCCAACCCAACGACTTCGTCATTCTAGGGCGGAGCGACGCGAAGCGGCGCGTAGACCCTAGCCGTTACCTTCGCGAGAGGTGCAACGGTAGAGAATAGAACCCTTATCTACCCCCGCCGAAAGATAGGTCTGCACCGCAGCATCTCTTCTATTTCACGGCATGGATTCTAGGGTCTGCGCGCGTCGCTTCGCTCCTTGCTCCGCCCTAGAATGACGACTGGAAGGAGGGCTTTGCTAACCACCCGGGGGCACCGAAGAGCGCGGCTGGCGCCGCGTCCACCCGCACCAACCCCGCGACCGTTCCTTTGCGCCCGTTCCGCCGTTACCCGGCGACACTTTTCCAACAAAGCGCCCTTCGTTGGAAGGATTTAACTCTACAAACCTGATAGAATTAACGGACGATAGAAAGGCAATCCAGTTTTCAGGGGTTTATGGAGCCTTTCAATGTCAATCCTTTCACGACGCGATCTGTTGCTTTCGTCGGCCGCCGCTCTTGCCGGCGCCGCCCTGCTCGGCCCTGCCAGCGCCGAGGATCTCAAGATCACCATCGGCTACCAGACGGTGGTCGAGCCTTCGAAAGTGCCGCAGGCGGACGGCGCCTATGAAAAGGCGACCAAGGCGGCGATCGACTGGCGCAAGTTCGATTCCGGCGCCGACGTCATCGCCGCGATCGCCTCCGGCTCGGTCGATATCGGCTATGTCGGCTCTAGCCCGCTGGCCGCGGCCGCCAGCCGCGAGCTACCGATCCAGACCATCTTCGTCGTCGGGCTGATCGGTCCGTCGGAGGCGCTGGTCGCCCGCAACGGCTCCGGCATCGAGAAGGTCGCGGATCTGGCCGGCAAGAAGGTCGCCGTGCCGTTCGTCTCGACCACGCATTACAGCCTGCTCGCGGCGCTGAAGCATGAGAATGTCGATCCGAAGTCGGTGCAGATCCTCAATCTGAGGCCGCCGGAGATCGCCGCCGCCTTCGCGCGCGGCGACATCGACGCGGCCTATGTCTGGGACCCGGCGCTCGGCCAGGTGAAGACGTCCGGCAAGGTGGTGCTGGACTCTTCGCAGGTAGCCGCCTGGGGCGCGCCGACCTTCGACGCCTGGATCGTGCGCACCGATTTCGCCGAAAAGCACCCCGAAGCCGTGCGCGACTTCGTCAAGGTGACCGGCGAAGCCTATGCCAAGTTCCTCGCCAAGCCGGAGGCCTGGTCGGTGTCATCGCCGGAAGCCGGCAAGATCGCCAAGCTCACCGGCGCCAAGCTGGAAGAGGTGCCGGAGCTGCTCAAGGGCTATGTCTTCCCGTCGCTTGAAGAACAGGCTTCGGACAAGTTCCTCGGCGGCGCAACCGTCAAGGCCGTCGCGGCGGCGTCCGCCTTCCTCAAGGAGCAGGGCAAGGTCGACGCCGTGCTGCCCGACTATTCGAAATATGTGACGGCGAAATATGCCAGCGAGGCGCTCGCCTCGAACTGAGCCTTCTCCATGCGATTCCCGGAAGGATGACCGCCTTTCCGGGGATTGTTCGGA
>NZ_RZSA01000277.1:0-6933 GCF_003998075.1 Mesorhizobium sp. M2A.F.Ca.ET.037.01.1.1
GCTGCGACGCTGCCGGATTGAAGACAAGTGCGCCTAGGACGTGTCATTCGGGCAGGCCGGCCAGCCGCAGGGCCTCAAAATATTTGGCGAAATAGGCCGGCCTGATTGGCCCAACCCGGTGCTTGAGGTTGGAAAGCGTCAGTTCTGGGTCGAGCTGCCGCGAACGCGCGATATACTTGCTCGCGGCATCCCGCCTGCCGGCCATGGCATTGCTGGCGGCGGCTACACGCAGACCAGTAAGATAATATGGCTGCGCCCGTGAAGCCGCTTCCGCCAGCGGCCAGGCGGTATCGTAGCGGCCGGCCACGAAATGGGCGAATGCGGTGAAGGTCTGCATGAAGAAGGTCAGCGGATCGAGCGGGCTCAGCCGTCTTGCCCGCGACAGGTGCTCGATGGCGATGTCCGGATCGCCGTAGCAGGCCTTGAGGTAGCCGCTGGCGCTCCAGGCGGTGGCGCAGTTCGGGTTGAGCACGAGCGCCCGATCGACCAGCGCCGAGCCGGCCTCGTAGTCGCCGACGACGTAGCCAAGCGCCACACTGCTGAAGGCCAGCGCCACCGCATCGTCTTGACCGTGAATGACGACGTTGCCGACCAGGCGGGCGACTTCGGCGGTCTCCTGATGCCGGTTGGTCATCCAGCCATTTGCCATCCGCCAGAAATAGCACCAGGCGGCAGCGCCCTGTGTCGCGGCAAAGTCGGGGTCGAGCTCGATGGCCTTGTAGAACTGTGGCAGCGCCTCATCCAACCCCTCCCTCGTCCAGCGGTAAAGGCTCGTCATGCCGCGCAGATAGTGGTCATAGGCGTCGAGACTTTCGGTAGGCTTGCGCTTGGCGCGGGCCATCTCGGCCTGCTCGAGCCGGGGCGAAATCGCGCCGATGACGCGGGAGGCGACGAGGTCCTGCAGTTCGAATACCTCCGACACGTCGCCCTCGAAGCGATCGGCCCAGAGACTTGTCCCCGCCGCCGCCTCGACGAGCTGGCCGGCCACGCGCAGCCGGCTGCCGGCCTTGCGGACGCTGCCTTCCAGCACGTAGCGGACCCCAAGTTCGCGGCCCACGCGGGTGACGTCGACCGCCCGGCCCTTGTAGGCAAAGGCGGAATTGCGTGCGATCACGAACAGCCAGCTGACATGCGACAGCGCCGTCGTGATCTCCTCGACGACGCCGTCGGTGAAATAGTCCTGCTCGACGTCGCCGCTCATGTTCTGGAACGGCAGGACTGCGATCGACGGCTTTTCCGGCACCGAAACGGCAGGGCGCGGCGCCTTCACTTCCTCGGACGTGCCGCTGTCAGCTACTGGCTCCTTCGGCGCCTTGTCGGGCGCTTCGATCCGTTCGACCAGCGCCCGCGTCGCCTCTTCGGGTTCGACGCCGAGCTCGCGCTTCAGGGCTTCCCTGCAGGCCAGGAACTGGCGGAAGGCGTCGTTGGTCTTACCGCGGTGGTGGAAGATGCGGATCAGGGCGCGGTGGGCCTGCTCGGCGCATGGGTCGAGCGCTACTAATCTTTCGGCCAATGCTTCGCAGGCCTGTTCCTCGCGTGCGTCCCATCCCGGCAAAAGGCTAAGCCGCTCGGCCAAATCCAGCGCCTTGCGCGTGTAGTTCGCCCGAAGCGGCGCAAGCCATTCGTCGACCTCGCCCGCGAAAGACAACCCGTCGAGCAGATCCCCCCGGTAGAGGTCGGCAGCAGCCGCAAGGTTAGTGCCGTCTTCGGCCTGCCACGCGCGGTCGAAAACCCAGATGTCAGCCTCATCGGCATCCGCCGCCAGCCAGATGGTGTCGGCGTTGCCTTCGACGCGAATGGCGGCGTCGCCGGTTGACGGAAACAGCCGCCTGATGTCGACCAGGGCCTGGCGCAGGCTGTTTCGCGCTTGTTGCTCGCCGCTACCTGCCCACAGCATCGCCGCCACCCTCTCGCGGCGAAGGCCCTTGGGACCGGCCAGGACGAGCGCGGCAAAGAGCAGCGACGTCTTGCGCGTCGCGAAATGCAGAGGTTGCCCGCCTGCGGAGACAACCTCGATGCCGCCAAGCAATCGGATATGCACCCCGGCCCCCTTGAAAAAGCCCTGGGCAGAATATCACGTCCTGCATTCGACTTAACGACGATTTAGCGCGGTTTTTCCCGCGCTTTCACGCCTGAATGAACATCGGCCAAGCGCGCCGGTGGAACATTGCCTTCGTGAATTCGAACGAGGGAGAATGGGAATGGCGTATATCAGCATCAGAACCTTCCACCCCACCACTTGGCTTGCCGGCACGCTTGCCACCAATATCGCGATGGTCTTCGCTGGGCTCCAGCGCCGATATCAGGTTGCAAGGCGGCGTCGGGCTTTGGCCGGGCTGTCGATGTCAGAACTGAAGGATTTCGGCTATCCAGTC
This sequence comes from Mesorhizobium sp. M2A.F.Ca.ET.037.01.1.1, assembly GCF_003998075.1. Lineage (NCBI taxonomy): Bacteria > Pseudomonadati > Pseudomonadota > Alphaproteobacteria > Hyphomicrobiales > Phyllobacteriaceae > Mesorhizobium > Mesorhizobium sp. M2A.F.Ca.ET.037.01.1.1. The sequence goes on from NZ_RZSA01000277.1 coordinate 2,376, forward strand.
GATGAGGCTCCCGCCGATATCGCGGCGCGCGACCGCATTGTCAGGCGTCGCGCGCACCAGTGAACCGCTGGCGAGTAGGCGGCAGCGGGAATAGATCTCAACCAGCCGCCAGCGCGGCGCCCGGCAGATAGAGCATGATCGGCCGGATCTCGTAGACGGCGGAAGGGTTGACGCGCTTGAGATCGCGCGCGGCGGCGATAGCTTCGTCCTGGTCGGCGCAGTCGAGGACATAGAGGCCGAGCAACTGTTCCTTGGTCTCGGCAAAGGGACCGTCGATCACCATGCCGTCGCCGGGACCGCGCAGCGTCACGGCCTTGACCGTCGCGTCGAGCCTCGCTGCCGGGCCGAGCTTGCCCTCGCGTGTGAGCCTGTCGTTGACATCGAGCAGATCCTTCATCAGCGCCGCATCCTCGTCGGGCGTCCAGGACTGGACGGTGTCTTCGACGTGGTAGGCCAGGATGGCGTAAAACATGGGGGTGGATTCCTCGTGCAGAAACGGGCGCACTATCACAAGGAAGAGGTTATCGATCCAGTACCGGCGTGGAACCGGCAACCGCCTGCTGACTCAAGCTGCCACCGGCAGCCGCAGCTCCGTCAGCAGGCCGCCGCCCGGATAGTTGGAAAGAATGACCTCGCCGCCGGCGCCGCGGGCGATGTTGCGGGCGATGGTCAGGCCGAGGCCGAGGCCGCCGGTGGTGCGGTTGCGCGATTCCTCCAGCCGCACGAAGGAGCCGAACACCGCGTCCAGCTTCGCTTGCGGGATGCCGGGGCCCTCGTCGCGGATCGAGAGCGTGATCGTGTCGCCCGTTCGCCGCACGCCGAGATGCGCTTTCTTGCCGTAGGTCACCGCGTTCTGGATGAGATTGGTGATGCAGCGGCGCAGCGCCACCGGCCGCGCGATGCAGATCAGGCCGCGCGAAGGCGTCGCATCCTCGTCGAAGGATGCATCTTCGAAAGAGTCCGCCACCGATTCCACCAGCGACCAGAAATCGATCCGCTCGGCCTTTTCCTCGGTCACCTCGAATTTGGCGAAGTCGATGACGGAACTCGCGATGCTTTCGATGTCGGCGAGGTCGTGCGCCAGCGCTTCGCGTGCGGGCGACCTGCGCAACAGTTCGAGGCGGAGCCGCATGCGGGTCAGCGGCGTGCGCAGGTCATGCGCCAGCGCCGCCGCGAGGTGCTCGCGGTCCTCGACATAATCGCGAAGCCGCATCTGCATGGCGTTGATCGCCTTCGCCGCGGCGCGGATCTCGCGGCTGCCGCTCTCGGAGATCGGCGGGCTTTTCAGATCGTTGCCGATCCGCGTCACCGCCGTCTCCATCATCCGGTAAGGCGCGGTCAGCCGGCGCAGCGACCAGATCGACATGATGACGATCAGACCGGCGATCAGCGAATAGAGCGGCAGGCTGTCGAGGCTCAGAATCGGCCCCGCCGGCGTGATCGGTTCCGTGAAATTCAACCACTGCCCGTCGGAAAAACGCAATGACGCCGTCAGCTTGTCGCTCTGCGCGAAATCCGCGGCGAGCACCAGAAGGTCGCGTTCGACCTGGCCGACATCCCTGTTCACCGCCTGACCGTCCGGGACGTCGGCCTCCTGGGTGGCCGGATCGCGCCGCACGCGCGCGTCGGTGACGCCGAATTTCGAAAGGCGGCCGACCAGGATGTCCTCCAGCTCGGCCAGTTCATCATCGCCGGCGATCGAGGAGGTGACGGCGGGCGTGTCCGAAACCGTCAGCGCATAGGTCGAGTTGAACAGGCCGGATGCGGTCGCCTTGCGCTCTTCGGGCGTGGCGTCGTGCATCAACTGCACGAGCGAATAGGCACGGTCGTTCAACCGGTAGAGATCGACGACACCGTTGGCGGCGGCGCGGTCGCGCGCCACGATGTAGAGCGTCGCCACCTGGCTGAGCATGAGGCCGGCAATGACGATGAGCAGCACCCAGGCAGGCAGGGTCTGCGGCAGGAAGCGTCTCATTCGGACGTTGTCTCGGGCAGGAACTGATAGCCGCCGCTGCGCACCGTCAGGATCAGTTTCGGCGTTTTCGGATCGTCTTCCATCTTGCGGCGCAGGCGGCTCACCAGAATGTCGACGCTGCGGTCGAAGCTGTAGCCGGTGTCGCCGCCGGAGAGCTCGATCAGCTGCTCGCGGGTCAGCACGCGTCCCGCGCTCTTCACGAGGGTCTGCAACAGGTTGAACTCGGCCATAGTCAGCTCTACCCGCACATCGTCGGGGGCCGTCAGGCGGCGGCGGGCGCAGTCCATCGTCCAGCCGGCGAAGCGGTATATCTGCTTGGCGACGGGGCGGCGCGGCTCGGCGCTGCCGTTGCGCCTCAGCACGGCGCGGATGCGGGCCAGAAGCTCGCGCGGATCGAAGGGCTTGGGCACATAGTCGTCGGCGCCCATTTCGAGACCCACAACACGGTCGGTCGTCTCGGTGACCGCGGTCAGCATGATGATCGGCGTGGTGTAGTTGGCGCGGATCTCGCGGCAAAGCTCGAGTCCGCTCCTTCCGGGCAGCATCACGTCGAGAACGATCAGGTCCACCGGCGTGCGGCGCAGGACCGCCTCCATCTCGGTGCCGTCACCGGCTACCGTCGTGTGCAGCCCGCGCTTCTGGAAAAACTCTTGCAGCAGGTCGCGTATGCCCTTGTCGTCGTCGACGATCAGTATGTGTGCGTCCGATTTCACTCGAAACCTATGATTCTGTTAGCCGGGCGTCCCTTCGGCGATCTCTCACACGATAGAATTCGGGCCACATCTTGGCCAGTGGCCGCGATCGCCGCGCCGGTCGGGTTCCCCAGAAACAATCCAGAAACAAAATTCTACAGTCGAGAAAAACTGGTGAAAAATTTCAAGGGCATAACCGGTGCCGTGGCGGTCAGGTCATCGGCTGCGACGCAAGTTTCCGGAGTAACGGACGACACCAATGCAGAGGTTCTGGATCAGCGTGATGGGTGCTTTGCTCAGCATATCGCTCATCACAGCAGCGGCCGGCGCCTCAACCCCAAAGGTCGCGCCGCCGCTCACCCGGACCGAGCGTTGCACCAATCTGAGCCGTCAGGTTGACGAAGCCCTCGAAACCCATGCCGCGGCAACGCAGGTCACCGCGGCGAAAGCACTGCAAAGAAAGGGAGACCGGTTCTGCGCCAACAAGAAACAGGCACAGGGAATCCGGATGCTCGCAAACGCTTTGAAGCTGCTTGGAGTGACACCGATCGATCCCGTTCAGTGACGCTCATCCAGATCTGCAAGAAAAAGGAAATGAAGCCATGAAGAAGTCCATCCTCTCCGCCCTCGGCCTCGGTGTTGCCCTCGCTTTCGCCATGCCGGCTCTCGGCAACGCCGCCGCCACGACGACCGCTGCTCCGGCTGCCTCGACGACCACGACCGCTCCGGCCGACGCCACGGCCAAGCCGGTGAAGAAAGTTTCGGCCAAGAAGACCGTCAAGAAGCACAAGAAGGCCGACACGAAGAAGGTCGTCAAGAAGACCGAGAAGAAGGACGCCCCGAAGACCTGACCCGGGCTTCGACATCATCCTGCAAAGCCGCTCCGGTTCAGGCCGGGGCGGCTTACGCGCGACGGAAGCCTTCTCGATCGGCAAGTTTCCGCCGCGCAGCCTTAACCTGATTGCAATGCCGGTGCTGTAGGACAATCCGCATGAAGAAGCGGTTTTCGTCCCTGATGCGTTCGCTGACACTCGGCGGCCTGATCGCCACCGCGGCCGCGCGATCGTTGATCATCTTTACCGCAAGTCCCGTGCCGGATCCCGCCAGCGGCAGGACCGAGCCAGAGCTGTTCGCTCCGCTGAGCTCTTCAAGCTTCGACTACATCACGCCGGCGCAGTCCTGGATTCTTCTCGTGCTGACCGGCTCGACGATGATCGGCTTTGCCGCCTGGATGCTCTTTGCGCTGCTGGAGCGCGGATCGGGCGGCCCCGACAGGTCGCGCACGGCCGGGCGGCAGGGCCGTTGACCGGCAGCCAGCGCTTCCCCACATAGAGTTGATCGCCCTGGCCTTGTCGCCGTTGCGCAGTCAAATGGACGAGCGCGTTTCTGCGTGACAAAGTGATGTGAAACCCAGTTCCTCGCTGGTGGATTCCGATGCCCGAAACCGTCATCAAACCCCGTGTCAAGGCGCAGCCGAAGACCGAGCGGCCGAAGCTTTACAAAGTCATCCTGATCAACGACGATTTCACGCCGCGCGAATTCGTCGTCACTGTGCTCAAAGGCGAGTTCAAGCTCAGCGAAGACCAGGCGCATCGTGTCATGATCACGGCGCACACGCGCGGCGTCTGCGTCGTTGCAGTGTTCACCAAGGATGTCGCGGAAACCAAGGCGACGCGGGCGACCGATGCCGGCAAGGCCAAGGGCTATCCGCTGCTGTTCACCGTCGAGCCGGAAGAGTAGGGTCTTTTCCCTCGCCCCGTTTACGCAGGGCTGTCCGGGGAAAGTTAGACATAGTCGAGGCTCATCTGATCGGGAGAGCAGCGGGGGTACCTTCGACTTGGATTGACGGGCGGCGGTTTGTCGATGGCGGCGATGTGGCGCCGCTCGAACA
>NZ_RZSA01000278.1:0-6904 GCF_003998075.1 Mesorhizobium sp. M2A.F.Ca.ET.037.01.1.1
AAGCAGCACCGTGCCGTGCCGGTCGAGCACGCGGCTAGCCGCGCCGCCTTGGTGGATGATGGCGTGGAAGGCTTCGGTGAGGCCAGCGGCTTCGAGCGCGATCTGTCCATTATACTCGTGGATGTCGATCTGCCCGCCTTGCGTGCACGCCGATGCCGAAGCCTCCGCTTCATAGACCGTTACAGCTATGCCGTGGATATGAAGCACGCGCGCCAGGGTGAGGCCGCCAAGACCCGCGCCCACGATTGTTACCTCAGTCATCGTCTGATCCTTTTCGACGAGAGATTGGAACGATGTTCCATAAATAGTATTTGGAACGTCGTTCCATTCATGTCAAGATGCGGCATGGCAAGGAGTGGACGGGTTGAGCGGCGCACCGATGCGCTTTCGAAGGAGCGGATCATCGGGGCCGCGATCGAGATCCTGGATTCAGGCGGCGAGAGCGGGCTGACTTTCCGTGCGCTCGCGGCACGCCTGGCGACGGGAAGCGGGGCGATCTACTGGCACGTCAAGGACAAGGACGAACTGCTCGCCGCGGCGACCGAGGAGGTCATCGACCGTGTCATGAGCGAGGCGGTTCAAGAAGCGGAACCACGGGAGGCGATTCGGGCAGTTGCGCTGGGGCTGTTCGATGCGATCGACGCGCATCCCTGGGCGGGCGCCCAGCTTTCGCGGGCGCCGTGGCAGCCGGCAGTGGGGCGGATATTCGAAAGCATCGGCAGTCATCTCGACGCGCTCGGTGTTCCGGACCGAGCGCTGTTCGACGCGGCGTCCGCGCTGGTCCACTACATCCTTGGCGCCGCTGGCCAAAACGCGCAGAACGCCGCCAACGCCCGTCCTTTGCCGCCTGGCACCGATCGGGAAGCATTCCTGTCGACCGTCGTCGAGCGATGGACGAGGTCGGACCCCGCCGGCTATCCGTTCCTGCTTCGCACTGCCGCGCGGTTTCACGAGCACGACGACCGCGAGCAATTCCTCGCCGGCGTGGACCTCATCCTGGCCGGTATCGGAACGCTCCGCCGGGATTCCCAGTAGGTCAGACGAACCTCACCAGCACCAGGCTGAAGCCCGCAATGACGAGGAAGGCCGAGAAGGCCAGCATCAGCGGCCGCAGGCCGCGCGAACGCAGCTCCGAAATATCGGCCTGCAGGCCCATGGCGGCGAGGCCCATGGTCAGCATGATCTGCGTGGCCAAGGCAGTCGCCGAATGGATCTGCGCCGGGATCGCGACCAGGCTGTTCAGCGCCACCACCGCGACGAAGGCCGCGACGAACCAGGGCATCGGCGGCTTGGCGCCGGAAGCGTCGGAGCTGCCGCGGCGCGCCATCAGGCCGAGCGCGATCACCATCGGCGCCAGCATGGCGACGCGAGTGAGCTTGGCGACGGTCGCGGTCTCGCCGGCGAGAGTGCCGTTCTGGAAGCCGGCGCCGATCACCTGCGCCACCTCGTGGATCGAGGCGCCCGCCCACAGGCCGAAAGCGTGCTGGTCGAGGCCGAAGACCGGCGCCAGCAGCGGGAAGCCGAGCATGGCGATGGTGCCGAACAGCGTGATGGCGGCGACCGCATAGGTGACGTCCTCATCGCGCGCGTCGGTGACGATGTTGGTGGCGACGATCGCCGAGGCGCCGCAGATCGAGGTGCCGGCGGCGATGAGTTGCGCGAGCTTCCGGTCGACGCCGATCAGCCGTCCAAGCGTGACGGTGAACAGGAAGGTGGCGCAGAGCGTGGCCGCGACGATGCCGACGCCGCCGAGGCCGATGCCCGCCACCTGGCCGAGCGTGAGCTGGAAGCCGAGCAGCACGATGGCGAAGCGCAACAGGCGCTTTTGTGAAAACGCAATGCCGGCCTTGGCGTGTGCGGGCACGCCGAGCATGTTGGAAAAGATCATGCCGACGACGACAGCGAGGATCATCGGGCTGAACAGGCCGGAGAAGCCGCGCGCCGAATAGGCGACGCTGGTGATCATCGCCACCAGCACCAGTCCCGGCATGTTGCCGACCGAGATCGCGGTCAGGGCAGAGTGCCTGCGCCCGACGGTGGCCGGGTTCAGGTGATCTGGAAGATTGTTCGCGGTGGCGGGCAGGAAAGACAATCGAATTCTCCAGGCGCGCTCGGTGCCGGAATGCCATTCCCGGACTAATCTTTCAAACGAATTATTCGAGTTATAACGATCGATTTTTGCGAACGATTGGCGAGCGGGTTGGCCCAATAACCGGCACCGGCCGAGCCTTGACGCTTGCCGGTTCCTCCTCCAGCTTGCCGCGATGTTCTCCCGCGCGCCCGCCAATACCAAGCGACGCCGCTTTCGCCGAGTGCGGAGCGGCAGGCCGATTGCGCGACGATAAGCCCGATACGATAGATAAGGTTCGTTCGTTTCCTGCCCCGCCCGCGACTTCAGCCGGCGGGGTTTTCATATCTGGAGCCTCGCAATGACCATCGATTTTCCCATCCGATTTCGGACGGCCGAAGCGGCGGACGCCGCCGCCATCCGCGACATCGTGCGCGCCGCCTATGCCAAATGGGTGCCGGTAATCGGCCGCGAGCCGCTGCCGATGCGCGCCGATTACGACAAGGCTGTCGCCGAGCATCCATTCGACCTCGCCGTTGCGCAGGATCGCATTGTCGGGATGCTTGGATCCGTCCTCGCCGACGATCATCTCTGGATCGAGAATCTCTGCGTCGCGCCGGAGGCGCAGGGCAAAGGGATCGGCCGGCTGCTACTGGAGCGGGCAGAGGGCAAGGCGCGCAAGGCCGGGCGCCATCAGCTTCGCCTGCTGACCAACGGCGCGTTCGAGGCGAATGTGTCGCTCTATAAGAGGCAGGGCTATTCGGTCGACCGGGAAGAGCCGTTCATGAACGGCTCGACCGTTTATATGAGCAAGAGGATCGGGGATGACCGGCAATCGGAGCGGGGCCATGGCTGCCAGGATCAGGCTGAAGCAACTGCCAGGCCTATACGCGATTTCGAGGCTGGAAGCTGGACATGGCATTCCCGATTGGGCGGACGGGCCGGGTTTCGTCAGCATCACCAGAACCGAGGATGAGCTTTCGATAACCTGCCTGCAGGAGCGCGTACCGGCTTCGGTCAGGCACGACAGCGACTGGGTCGCCTTCAAATTCGAAGGCCCCTTTGCCTTCGGTGAAACCGGCATCGTGCTGTCTGTCATTCGGCCGCTGTCGGAGAACGGGCTGGGCATCTTCGTGGTGTCCACCTTCGATGGCGACCACCTGCTGGTGAAGGCCGCCGATCAAGCCGCGGCGGCCCGGCTGCTGGGTGACGCTGGACATACGCTGCTGTAATCGGTCCCGGTGGGCGTCAGCCGGCACGTCAGGCTCGACGGACGGCTGGCTCAACCGCCCGCGCTTGCGTTTGACAGGGCGCTTGCGGCATCGTTATCTCTGGCGGTATACGACGACCCACTGCAATCGAGCACCCGCGGCTGGCCGAGGAGGAAAACATGTCCCACAATCTGCAATTCTATATCGACGGCGCCTGGGTCGATCCGGTCGTGCCGAACACGCTCGATGTCATCGATCCCTCGAACGAGGACGCTTTCGCGCAGATATCGCTGGGCTCCAAGGCCGATGTCGACAAGGCGGTGGCCGCCGCCAAGCGCGCCTTCGGCAGCTTCGGCTTCACCTCGGTCGAGGAGCGGCTCGACATCCTCAACCGCGTCATCGAAATCTACAAGAAGCGCAGCAAGGACCTCGCGCTCGCCGTTTCGCGCGAGATGGGCGCGCCGCGCCAGATGGCGCTGGACAGCCAGGTCGGCGTCGGCCAGGCGCATCTGGAAAAGATGGCCGAGGTGCTGAAGACCTTCCAGTTCCGCCACGTCAAAGGTTCGTCGCTCATCGTCAAGGAGCCGATCGGCGTCGTCGGCCTGATCACGCCGTGGAACTGGCCGCTGAACCAGATCACCTGCAAGGTGGGCCCCGCGCTTGCCGCCGGCTGCACCATGGTGCTGAAGCCGTCGGAGGTCGCGCCGCTCGACGCCATCATCTTCGCCGAGATCATCGACGAGGCCGGCGTGCCAAAGGGTGTGTTCAATCTCGTCAACGGCGATGGCCCGACCGTCGGCCAGGCGCTGGCCGGCCACCCGGATGTCGACATGATGTCCTTCACTGGTTCGACCCGCGCGGGCATCCTCGTCGCCAAGGCGGCGGCCGATACCGTCAAGCGCGTGCACCAGGAACTGGGCGGCAAGTCGGCCAACATCCTGTTCCCGGACGTCGATCTGGAGCGAGCCGTCACCAAGGGCGTCGCCGGCTGCTTTGGCAACAGCGGCCAGTCCTGCAACGCGCCGACCCGCATGTTCGTGCCGCGCGACCGTCACGATGAGGCGGCCGGTTACGCCAAGAAGGCGGCGGAGAAATTCACCGTCGGCCCGGCCGACGCGCCCACCTCGAAGCTCGGCCCGGTGGTCAGCCAGATCCAGTTCGACAAGATCCAGGACCTGATCCAGAGCGGCATCGACGAGGGCGCCACGCTGGTCGCCGGCGGCCCCGGCCGCCCGGCCGAGCTCAACCGCGGCTACTACGTCCGCCCGACCGTCTTCGCCAACGTCACTCATGACATGCGCATCGCCAGGGAGGAGATCTTCGGCCCAGTGCTGTCGATCATGCCTTACGACACGGTCGAGCAGGCGGTCGAGCAGGCCAACGATACGGTCTATGGCCTGGCCTCCTACATCCAGGCCAAGGACATCGAGAAGGCGCGCGACGTGGCTGCCCGCATGCGCTCCGGCAACGTCTACATCAACTACCCGACCTGGGACGCCGGCCTGCCCTTTGGCGGCTACAAGCAGTCCGGCAACGGCCGCGAATATGCCGAATACGGCCTGGAGGATTTCCTCGAGATCAAGGGCATCGCGGGGTATGAGGCGGCGGAGTAGGGAGCCCGGGTTCACAACCGGAAGAGTGTCCAGGGCGACCGGCAGCCGCCACCCACCTCGAAACGCAAAAGGCCTCGCCGGCGAGATGCCCGCGAGGCCTTTTTCGAGCGCGACTTGCCGATTAGCGGCGGTCGCCGCGGCTGTCGTGGTGGCCGCCGTTGTTGGCGGCGCCAAGGCACATGCCATAGTAATCGTCATGATTGCTGCACGAATTGATGGTCGTCTGCTGGGCATAGGCCGAAGTTGCCAGGCCGGTAACAGCAACAACTGCGAAAACTGCATTGCGAAGGATCTTGGTCATCTCGATTTTCCTTTGTTTAAACTCCGGACGAGCCGGTCGATGACGGTTTTCCTGCGATTGCGTTTCGGTTTAATGGCGCTTGAGCGCGTATTTCGTATCGAAATGGAAACTGTCCATCCCTGCAGCGGCCCAAGCCGGCCGGCACTCTGCAGGCAACGATAAACTCGTTTGCATGCAAATGTTACGCGCCGGGCGTTTCCGTGCAATGCGACGGAAACATTGATCGATCATTTAGACCGCCATCATGAAGGCGACGAGGATTGTCTCCGCCATAGCCTTGGCGAAACAGGGATAGGTCTATGTCGATATTGAAGACGTTGAATCGCATGGGTATGGCCTTGAAATACGCCCAGGACGGCCACAGGACGGCGGGGATGCTGAACGGGCTGCTGCCCGGCGCGCGTATGGATGTTGGTTTCCCTGTGATGCCGATAACCAGGCATCTGTCGCCGAACATCTGGGACGATCCGAGATAACCGTCGCCAGGAAGCTTTGATCGTCGAAGTGCCCGGGTGGCAATCATCACCTTGCGAGCTTCGGGCAATACGCCGTAACCACGCTTCTCGGCGCCTTCCAAGCTCGTCACGAGCGTGTCGACGTCTGCGGTTTACCCGCGGCCCGCCTCGATGATACCGACCATCGCCCGGGTAAATTCAACCATACTGTTTGCCGTGATGGCTGCATTGTCGGGAGATTGCCCGATATGCTCGGCGGCTCCGCAACATGATCGTCGGATGCTGTCGTAGTAGGGATCTCTCTCATCGTCCGGCATCGTCGCCAAATTCAGGGCACGGCGGTGGATCATGCGCAACAGTTGCGCCAATGCTGTTTCGACACTCATGCGTTTGCTCCGCATCGGTCGAGCGTCTCGGCACACTGAGTGCCGGATCGTCGATCGGGGACATTCCCGATTCGAGCAGGCTGCGCCGTAGCTATTAATATATAGTTGATTGCTAATATAACCGGAAAATCAACCGGAGCTCAGCCGACATCGATACCCGTTGCGATGAATTTACGGTTCAAATGTGGGAATGCGCGGAGAAAACTTTGGCTGGGGAACCTGGATTCGAACCAGGACTAACGGAGTCAGAGTCCGTGGGTCTACCGTTAACCTATTCCCCAAAAAGCCTTTGATTTCAAGACTTTGGCCGAACGAGAGAAAAGCGGTTAGACACTTTTCTTGCGGGAGTTAGACAAAACCCGTTCTCGTTTCGAGCCGGCTTGTATCACATTCGCCATGTCGATCAAGACCCCTGATACGTCCGCGCTCGAAGAATAATGCTCGGCCATCTCGATCGTCTCCTGGCCGAGGAAATTCTTGATGTCCTCGAGCCGGTAGCCTTGTTCGCGCAGGTCGGTCGCCACCGAGTGCCGAAGGCCATGCATCGTCAGGCCCTTGCCGGCGAGGCCGCGCGCCACGCAATCGTCGAAGAATTTTCCGATCGAAGCGGAGAAGCCCATCTCGGTCCAAGGCTTCCTGTGCGAATTGAGGCATAGCATCGTGACGTCGATCTCTGAAACCGGCCATGCCTCCAGCGCCTCGTCCAGGATCTTGCGCAACTCGCCTAACGCCGGCAGCTTCATGATCTTGCCGTTCTTCGAGGCCCGGAAAGAGATATAGCCGTCGCGATAGGCCATTCGCGGCAGCCGCAGGATATCGCCGCGTCGCATCGCCAGGAAGCGCGCAAGCGCGATTGGGACCTTGTAATGG
>NZ_RZSA01000279.1:0-6896 GCF_003998075.1 Mesorhizobium sp. M2A.F.Ca.ET.037.01.1.1
GCTGCCAGGCCAAGCCGGACGCCAACGGCCAGCAGCAGAAACAGACGCAAGAGGCCGATACGGATGAGCTGTCGAAACAGCTCGGCAATTGCGGCGGCGTGCTGAAGCCGCCGCCGACCGGCGACAAGAACGCGACGACCCCGCCGCCGACCGGCAGCGAAATGCCGGTGATCAAGCCGGGCGAGGTGCCGCCGCAGACGGGGCAGTGACGAGGCGCGCGCCTCCTTCGATAGGGATCAGTGCTTGCGCTTCTCGCTTTCGGCCGGCTTGAGGACCGGCGATGCGTGCGCCTCGCGGATCATCTGCAGGGCCTCGTCGCGGGTGAGGCCGCATTTGCGGGCAAAATAGGTGGCTTCGTGTATCTCGGCGCGCGAGGCCTCCGCAACGCCGGAAGAGGTCGGTCTGTTTTTCTTCTTGGCCATCGGCTCACCGCGCCATGAATCACTTAGTCAGCTAAATATAGATGCAATGCCTGCTGTTGCAAATCGCCGATTGCGCCCGACCGGCGGGCGGTGAGGGGTGCATTGGTTTCTGCTGAAAAAGCCCCTTGGAATATTCCGGCTATGTCGCTGTTCACTCTGACCAGGAGGAACGGCCATGACGGACGACAGGACCAAACGCGACTTTCGATACCGCGACCGCGTGTCGGCGGGCGAGGAGCATGAGGTACGCTACTGCGCGAAGCAGCATCGGATCCACTCCTGAGCAGGTTCACAGAGCTGATCAGCGAGCACGGGCAACGACCGCAAGACGCTCGGGCGTCAGCGAGGAAGCTGCGGGATTGACAGACATTCCCGGTCGGAACCGGCCTGGGCAGGACAGGTCCGGCAAACATTGCCGGCGACCAACCGTGATCGCTCGGCCAATCATATGTTAGGGCGTCACCCCGCCGAAGGTTTAAGTTCGAGCAGTCGCCGCACAGAGCAAAGGCAAGCGCGCGCCGGAAGAGCCCATCACGCTTTCGCCCAACCTATCAAGGGAAGTGGAGCTTCGATGAGCGACGGAGGAGGCGGCCATTATGCCGCGAAGGGTGAGTATCTCGATCACCGTCTGGAATGCCCGCACTGCGGAACGATCCGGTTGAACATCCCCAGGAACGCCCAATCCTCAACGCCGATCCATTGCGCCGAGTGCGGGGCCTATCTTGGCACGTGGGACGAAATCCAGACCGACTTCGAGCGGCAGGGAGGCACCGACGGAGTGTTTCGCCTGGCAAGCGGCCGCATCAGGCGGCTCGCATAAGCGGTCGGCTCCCGGTCAATGCCTGTCTTTCAAAAAGCGGGCTTCGCGAACGAGGGACGTCCAGTCAAAGCCGATCATATGGATTAGCTCCCTCGCTTGCGCCTCGGTTATACCCACTTCCTTGGCCAGCTTCCCGGCCAGCAGTCGGCTATCGACCTTTTCGTCGTGCCCGTCCTTCTGCATGCGCACTCTCCATCGCTCTACAAGTAAAGCGCAAAGCCAGGAGAGGTTTCGTTAGGCCGAGCTCGAAACGGTTTGGTATGGGCAAAAAGCCCGGAGAAGCGCGACGCAAAAAAGCCCGCTGGCATGAGCCAGCGGGAGAAGGTGGCTTGAGCTCGGCCCCGCCAGGGGCGAACGCCGACATGGTGCTCATGTGGCACCGGCCGCGCATCCACTTTTGTTAACCGTCGAGATCGTTTTCGCGCAATGGACCGCAACATGGCCGATCCCATCGGTTGCCTCGAAGACACGGCCGCAATGATCGACGCGCACCATCCATAGTTCGCCAACAAAGCAGCGGAGTGTTCACAGACTCAGAACGAAGGTGGTCCGCAGTCTGCGGGGCCGATCAAAAACGCTCGAAGCGCTGCTCCACCTTGCGGGCGAACTTTTCCCGTTCCTCGTTGGAGATGCTTTCCACCGAGTATTTCGCCAGATAGAGGTGCTTCTCCGTGCGTCCGCACATGGATTTCAAGCCGCGCAAAAGCACCTTCCTGCCCGGGTCCTGCATGTAGAGCCTGGTGTACCACCAGGGCGAGCCGAAGGTGGTGACGACGCCCATACGGCGAATATTCAAAAGCGCCGGCTTGATCGTGCCGCCATCCGTCGGCAGGTCGAACGCGACCCCCGGCCGCCACACGCGGTCGAAATATCCCTTGAGCACAGCAGGCATGCCCGACCACCAGGTCGGGAAGCAGAACACGCACGCCTCGGCCCACTGCAACGTGTCGATATAGACCCGCAGCTCCGCAGGTGCTGGCGATGGACCGGCGTGCCCCTTCAATTCCTCGACCTGCATCACGGGATCGAATTTCATGGCATAAAGATCGAAGTCGACGACCTCGTCGCCCCTGGCCTTGAGGACCCCCAAGACACGCCTGTGAAGCGAGGCCACGTAGCTGTCCTGCGCCGGATGCGCGTAGACGACATTGACCTTCATCGCATGCCCCACGCGGCTCTGATCCCGCTTCGAGGCTAGTCGAACGCCGTTGCTTTGCCTAGGCTTCGACGCGAGAAGTAGAGGGGCGCGGGATCAGGGCGGCGAGAGCTTCGGCAGAACCTCCAGGAGGCTCCACTCCGATGTCGGTTTGCCTACATTGGGTACCCCCACCAGGACGGCCCCGCCGAAGAGTTCCGGCTTGTCATAAGCGCTCGCCACCGCGAATGGCACACCGCGGCCGCGCAAGGCCTCGGCTACCGGCGTGACGAGATGGTCGCCTAAATTCACGTCGAGCAAGGCCACCGTCGGCAGTTCGTCTTCCAGCAGGCGGAGCGCGTGCGCGACTCTGGCGACCGGTCCCAGGACCCGCCATCCCAGGCGCTCGAGCATGACTTTAAGATCCATCGCGATGATGAATTCATCTTCGACGATCAGGATGGTCTTTTGCACCGGCCATCAATCTGGGCGAGCGGCCCTTTCGAGTGGGACGACTATCTCTGCTTCGAAACCTTCGGTTCGATAATTCTGTTCCACCTTGCCACCGAGATTGTAGGCGATTGCGAATTGAATGAGCTGGGTTCCGTACCCTGTCGAGGTGGGCTTGCGTACAGGCGGGCCCCCGCTCTCGCGCCAGGACAGGCGCAGCAATGGATGATCGCCCTGCTCGACCTCCCATCGAATTCGAACCGTCCCAGCCCGAGCTGACAACGCCCCGTACTTGACGGCGTTGGTTGCCAGTTCGTGCAGCAGAAGGCTTAGCGACGTTATCTCCTTCGAAGCCAACGTCACTGACGGGCCGGGCTCGATGATGATCGTCTCCGGAGCGGTCTTGAAGGGTTTCGTCGCGCGCGCCACCAAGGCTTCGAGACCATCTTCACCATGATCGCTGAATGCCAGGTCATTTGCATCCACAACGGCCTGCAGCCGGCCGAGGAACGCGCTACGATATTCCTCTGCCGAAACGCCTTCCGTCTTCGTTTGGTTGGCCAGCGCCCGCACGAGCCCGAGCAGGTTCTTGAGCCGGTGGCGCAATTCTCCAAAGACCGCTTCGAACTCCGCTTCTTTCCGGCTTCTGTCCGTAATGTCGACGATCGACAGCAACATGAGGTGGCTGACATTGTCCGGATTGAACACGGTGCGCGCTGTAAGAAGCATGACTTTTCTCCCGATATGCGGGAACTCATGCGTCACCTTGTAATCGATCACCGCCGAGCTTTTCGGGATCACCTCTGCAAGGAGATGACGCAGCTCGGGGATATCCCATTGACCGTTGCCGAGGTCGTACAGGTGCTGTCCGATCGTGTCGTAACGCTCGACCCCGAATGTTCTGAAGAAGGCGCGGTTGGCGCTCTGGACTGTCAGGGCGGAGTCCAGCACCAGCATGGGATCGGGAACAGTGTCGACAATGCCTTGGGCCTGCACGTGACCTGTCCGCAGAATCCGGTAGAGGTCTTCCAAATCCATTGCCGAAATACCCGTTAACCCGACAGCCTATAAGCCTGCCGCAGATCATACAACCGCGCTTCTCCAAAGCGAAGATCGCGCGAAGCGGCTTTATGGCATCGGCGCCGGGGTCCGTACTCCTCGGCCTCCGGCCTTCGGGTGTTCCCGGAACCATCACGCCGGCGCCGGGTTGTGATTGGCGGGCCGCGTCAGCCGGACCTGGTGGCAAAGAGAACAGGGCTGGTTTCTCCGGCTTCTCGCTCTGGCCAACGAAAAGGCAGTCGAGCTCTTGTCCCACCCGGCCCGCTCAAGGGAGGTCTTGTCAGCAATGGCAGGAAATATGCAGTCCGACAAAGCCGGCACCGAACCGCGCCCGGTCCGTGTCCGAGACAGGTGAGGGGGCGATGCCGCGCTGGGTCGACGAAGGCTGGATCATACTGAAGGAAAGCGTCAGCGGCTACATCAATGACAATGCGCTGAGCCATGGCGCGGCGATGGCTTTCTACGCCACCACGTCGCTAGCGCCGATCCTGTTGATCGTCGTCGCGATCGCCGGTTTCGTCATCGGCAACGATGCCGCCCAGCTGGCGCTGACGGCCGAGATATCGGGCGTGATGGGGCCACAGAGCGCCGACCTCCTGAAGGCCACGCTGGAGACCGCTTCGCATGGCTGGTCGAGCGCGCTTGCCACGCTGATCGGAGTGGTGACGCTTTTGGTCACGGCGTCGGGCGTCTTCGGCGAGATGCAGCAGTCGCTCAACGAAATCTGGAAGGTGAGGCCCAACGGGGCGTCGCTGTCGCGCCTTGTAAGGGCCAGGGCGGCGAGCCTCGGCCTCGTGGCTGCGCTCGGCTTCCTGCTCCTGGTCTCGCTCGCGGCCAGCACGGCGATCGCGGCGCTGGGCGAGATCATCAACCGGAGCCTGCCTTTCGGAGAACTGATCGTCAGCGCCATCAACACGATCGTTTCCTTCGCGCTGATCGCGTTCCTCTTCGCCGCGATCTACAAGGTCCTGCCCGACAGGGAGCTCACCTGGCGCGATGTCGGCGTCGGCGCGCTGGTCACTGCGCTGCTCTTCACCATCGGCAAGTCGCTCATCGGCTGGTACATCGGCACCAGCGCCATCGCCACCTCCTATGGCGCGGCCGGAGCCCTGATGGTGGTGCTGGTCTGGGTCTACTATTCGGCGCAGATCTTCCTCTTCGGCGCCGAAATCACCCGCGCCTATTCGCTGCGCCGCGGCAGCCGGCCGGACCTCGCGCCAGCGGTGGCCGCCGATCCGCCGGCAGCCGCCACCGCCCCGCCGCCGGCGCGCGGCGCCTCGGGCATCGAAGTCGCCGTATGGATTGTCATCGCCTGCCTGATCACCGCGCTGATGTCGCAAACCGGCGCCAACAGGCCGAACCGCCCGCGATAAAACCGAGTGTCCAGCAAATGCGGCCCCGCCCTGGAAAAAGGCGTATCCCTTACCGGTCGTTCAAGCGCTTCTCGATCTGGTAGGACAGCCAGCGGCAGCACATGCCGGCGATCGATGTCGCGGCGCCGCCGAGCAGGCAGGCAACCAGCAGCGGGCTTTGCGATGCGCTCGACCAGCTCACGATGGCGAGCAATATCACGCTGACCGTCGAGATCAGATAACCTATGCCCTTCAGCAGGTGGAGCGACGCTTTTGTCATCGCCAGAGTTTCCGCCTATGGCAACTCCCGGCCGGCGCTGAAGTTCCATGGTGAGTTCGGGAAGGCAGGCCTGCACGCTTGCCTTCCCGTAGGGCTGCGCAGCTTGCTCTAAACTCAGGCTGCCTCTGCCGCGACGTTGACCGCGGACTCGGCGAGCTTGGTGAGCGCGACGTCCGTTTCCTTCTCTTCGTTCAGCGTCTGGTCGAGCAAGGTGACGGCCTCGGTTAGGCCGAGTTCCTGCGCCCAGGTCCTGAGCGTGCCGTAGCGCGAAATCTCATAATGCTCGACGGCCTGGGCCGCGGCCAGCAGGCCTGCGTCGAGCGAGGGCGAGCCCTTGTACTCTTCCATGATCTCGGCGCCTTCCTCGGTGATGCCCATGATCGCCTGGCAGGTCTTGCCCACCGGCTTCTTGTCGATCACCTCGAACACTTCCTCAAGACGCGCGACATGTTCTTGGGTCTGGTCGCGGTGCTTTTCGAAAGCGGCCTTTAGCGCCTCGTCCTGCGCTGCCTTGGCCATCTTGGGCAGCGTTGCCAGGATCTTCTTCTCGGCGAAATAGATGTCCTTCAGCCTATCGTGGAAAAGTTCGTTGAGGCCCTTGTTCGAGGCCGCTTTCGTTGTCGGCATGTCTGCATCTCCTGAGTGGGTGGATAACCAACCCCAACACAGTTTTTTCGAACTTGTTCCCAACAGAATTTTCCAGTGAAAGCGCCCGGGAAACTCTCATTTGTTGTTGACCGCCGCCCGAACAAACGAGCCGACCGAAGCGGGCAGGCCGACCGTCCTCGGGGCGGCAATTCGCGCGGCTGCATTCTTTGATTCCGCCTGGAACTTTTTGCCAGCACAAGCGCTGTTGAAAAGCAGTTGTTTCCAATGAACGCAGGGAGAAGAAAAATGAATACCAAGATTCTTTGCATGAGCGCACTCGCGCTTTCGCTCGCAACCAGCGCGGCGATGGCCAGCAGCGCCAAAGGCACATCGGCCTTGGATGACCCGCAAAAGATGGCGCCTTTCTTCACCGATGCGGGGATGAAGACGATGAGATCCGGCGATGAGTTCAAGAAGGCATGGCTGGCCATGACCGAGGAAGACCGCACCTCGATCAAGAAAGATTGCGGCGACGAAACCATCGCCAAGCAGCATGACAATTTCTGCAAGATGACCAAGGAACTCGGCGGCGCAAACTGAGGCCTGTCGACAGACAAGGAACGGCGGCTCTTTCGGCCGCCGTTTTTGTTGTTCGTGGCGCCGGCCAACACGGCTCACCGGCTGCCGACTACAGGCTGGACCTTTCCATCATGGTAACCACGAGCTGCCGGCTCTCGACAAAGAGCTCGTATAATTGCTCGAGGTTTTCGAGGTGTCGGTGAGCCAATGC
>NZ_RZSA01000027.1:0-15740 GCF_003998075.1 Mesorhizobium sp. M2A.F.Ca.ET.037.01.1.1
GGCTAAGACCGATGAGGTGGATCTATGTTTGAGAAGGCCTATGAGGCTCAATGCAGGGCAACGAAACTTGCTCCCTCAAGTGTGCCCCATGAGAACCAGACGCTCGCCCTTCTCGCGCTGACGCTGGGCAGCTTCTGCATCGGCACGGCCGAGTTCGCGAGCATGGGTATCATCCAACTGTATGCTGCCGATCTAGGCATCGACATTCCGACTGCTACGAACGCGGTCACCGGCTATGCCTTCGGAGTCGTGCTTGGGGCACCACTCGTTACGCTCGTCGCAGCCAAGCTAAATCGGCGCACTCTCTTGCTCTGTCTGATGGGACTGTGGGTCGTTGGAAACGTCCTCTCGTCGATGGCGAGCAATATCGGCCTGTTTACGGTTGCTCGTTTCATAAGCGGCATGCCGCAAGGCGCCTACTTTGGAGCGGGAGCAGTTGTGGCAGCCTACTTTTTCGGAGCGGAACGGGCAGGAAAGGCCTTTTCGCTCGTCATGACCGGACTGACGGTGGCAACGATCTTTGGATCGCCGTTGGCAACGTTTCTGGGTCAGATGCTCGGCTGGCGGAACACCTATCTCGCAGTGGCCGCGCTGGGCGCCGTCGCATTCCTTGCACTGTTCCTCTTCGTTCCGCGCTCCGAAGCCCTTCGCGGAGGCTCGGTCGTGCACGAGCTGTCGGCGCTGCGGCGGTGGGATGTCTGGGCGATAATCGTCGTCGCGGCCTTGGGGATATCGAGCATTTTTGCGGTCTATGCATTCATCGGCCCGCTGGTCACCGATGTGGTGCAGCTCGATCCGTCCACGATACCATTGGCGCTCGGCGTCTTTGGTGTCGGCATGACCGCAGGCAATTTGGTCGGCGGGTATCTGGCGGACAATTTTGCATACCGTGGTCTGGTCCTCGGATACGTGGTCACGCTCGCGGTGCTGGTTATTTTGTCGGGTCTTGGAAGCCACGCATGGGTTTTCTTTCCCTGCCTGTTTGCCGTCGGTGCCGCAATGATGGCAGCAATTCCAACCATTCAAGTGCGCATGACGCACTTCGCGCCCGAAGCTCCGACGCTTATGGGGGCGATGAACCTGGCCGCCCTTAACGTGGCGAATGCCCTCGGGGCATGGGGCGGCGGACTGGTTATCGCGGCGGGATACAGTGTCCTTTTCTCACCGCTTGCCGGCTTCGTGCTGACCGCCGCTGGCTTGTTCGTTTATGCGGTTACGCTTTCGCGCCGCGCCGTGACTACACCGGCTGAATGACCAGCGACTGGGGAAGGGAAGGCATGACAAACCTGGCTCGTCATCCGAGATATGACCAGATGTTTCCCGTTCTGGAGCCCCGCGACATCGAGCGGCTGAAGCGGTTCGGCAGTGGCGCGACATATCGCGCTGGGACGCGGGTCGTGACAAGTGGCAGCTTGGCCCCGGGCTTCATCGTGGTGCTTTCAGGCAGGATCGAAGTCAGTCAGGAAATGGCGCTCGACCAGCGCGAGGTTATTGTGACCTACGGCGCCGGTCAGTTCACCGGCGAGCTGGCGCAATTGTCCGATCGGCCTGCCCTTGTCGACGTGGATGTGACCGAGGACACCTCGGCGCTCGTCATCACGTCGGATCGCCTTCGGGACCTGTTTGTCCAGGAAGCCGCGCTGGGCGAGCGGATAATGCGAGCTTTGATACTGCGTCGCGCGAACCTGCTGGAAGTCTCGGCCGGAGGGCCAATAATCCTAGGACGGGCCGAAGCGGCCGATGTATTGCGCCTGCAAGGCTTCTTGCGCCGCAACGTGCAGCCTTATCGTGTCCTGGATCCCGACCGCGATCCAGACGCCGCCGCATTGGTCGAGCGTTTCCACATAGATATTCATCATCTGCCGATCGTGCTCTGTGCAGACGGCACGTTTCTGCGCAATCCCAGTGAGACGGAGCTTGCTCGTTGCATAGGCCTCCTTCGGCGAATCGACGAAACCAAGGTCTTCGACGTTGCGATCGTCGGATCGGGCCCGGCGGGGCTGGCAGCTGCTGTGTACGCCGCTTCCGAGGGGCTTTCGACGATGGTCTTGGATTGCAGGGCCTTCGGAGGGCAGGCAGGCGCGTCGTCCAGGATAGAGAACTACCTGGGGTTTCCGACCGGCATTTCCGGTTTGGCTCTGATGGCCCGCGCCTACAGCCAAGCTCAGAAGTTTGGTGCTGAAACAGCGATACCCGAAGAGGTCCTTCGTCTCGGGATGGACGGAGAGAACTACAGGCTGGATCTGGGCGATGGACAAAACGCCAGAGCACGCACGGTTGTCATCGCGAGCGGCGCACGTTACCGCAGGCTGGATCTGGCCGATCTGGCCCCGTTCGAGGGGGGATCGGTGCATTATTGGGCCTCGCCCATCGAGGCGCGTCTTTGCGAAGGTCAGGAGATCGCGCTGGTGGGCGCCGGCAACTCCGCTGGCCAAGCTGCCGTCTATCTTGCGGGCCAGACGGGAAAGGTCTGGCTGCTGGCCCGCGGAGCCAGCCTTACGTCGTCGATGTCGAGCTATCTGGTGGAGCGCATCAAGGCGCAACCGAACATCGAGGTCCTGCTGCGCACGGAAGTTGTCGGGCTTCACGGCGACGAAAATCTGACCAACGTAAGCTGGCGGAATGCCGACACGGGCGAAGAGACCATGCGCCGGATACGCCATCTCTTCCTGCTGGTCGGCGCCGATCCGAATACGGACTGGCTTGCCGGCTGCAATGTCGCGCTCGATCAGAAGGGGTTCGTCAGGACAGGCATCGGCGAGGGTAGCGACGGCGCATTTTCGGGCCACCGGCCATCAGGTGATCGAAGGTTATGATCCGCCGGAAGGATGGGGCTGGTGCTACGTCGACGAAGTCTTCATCGACCTAGGGGAACGCACGACGCCCCAACTTGGGCCGATACCAAGATTCGATTGGGAATGACCAATCGCCGGCCAATCCCCCTGTACTCCCGGGCGCCTGTTTAACGTTCGTGACACCTTGCCTTGAATTCCCAGCGCCTTCCCTATTCGCACGAGCTGCGCGACGGAATCCGCCTCCGCGAGTCACAGCATTGTCCCTCAAAACAAACTGGTTGCATCCTACAATACCAACGACTGCTGACTCGCACCCATACACCAGAAGCCCCCAGGCCGCCTTCGGCCTCAAAGCTGTCGCGTTCGTCACGGGTTCATCGACCCTTTTGTGGGATGAAGAGAAACCGCGTGCAGGAAAGACTAGTCCTTAGGTTCGGCAGACCATACGAGAGAATACGGGGGAAACGGGTCGCGAACCAAGCGCTAACGTATTGATTTCCCGTAGAAAACAACGACCTTCAGCGACTAACATAATCGTTGTTCGCCAATGGGTTGCGTGGCAGTTCGCCGAACTCGATTCAAGAAGCCGATTCAGACTGCTTGTTAAGCGGAAAGGTGGGCAGGCTGCTACGCGTGACCGCCCCGGATAAGCGTGAAGGGATCGGCCTTTGGCACGAGGTGCCCAACCGAGAAGTGACCTACGACTACACGTACGACGAGGATTCCCTCGAGCGCCTGGGGATCGATCGCTTTGACATCCTGATGGTCCACGATCTCGACATCTTCACACATGGATCGCGTGAGGCATTTCAAGTCAAGATCGCCCAATTCTTCGACGAGGGCGGCTATGAAGCGATGGTGAGGCTCCGCGAGCACGGAGTGGCCAAGGCCATAGGCAGCGGTCAGAACGACGTCGAATGCAGTCAGGCCGTGGCAAACCGTGGCGACTTCGACATCTTCCTTGTCCCCGGACGCTACACACTGTTTGAACAGGAGGCCCTCGATAGCTTCCTTCCGTTCTGCGATGCGCGCGGCATCGGCGTTGTCATCGGTGGACCCTACAATTCCGGGATTCTCGCAACCGGGCCAATTGAAGGCGCATACTACAACTACGCCAAAGCTCCGCCCGAAATACTCGATCGTGTCCGCAGGATCCAGGCCGTCTGCGAGCGACATGGCGTGCGACTGATAGGTGCAGCATTCCACTTCCCGCTACTTCATCCGCAGATCATACCCGTCATTCCCGGTGGCGGCAGTGTCGAACAGATGAGGCAAAACGTTGCGATCTCTCAGGTGTCGGTTCCCGATGCGCTTCGGTCCGATCTCAAGGCGGCGGGCCTACTACACCAGGCTGCTCCGACCAGCAGACCCAACTGATACGAGCCAATTTTTGTGGCGCGCCTTAGTCCACTCTGCATCCCGGAAAATTATCTAAAAGTTCCTCGTAAAACGCTCGCCAACTCCCCCTTGACTGGACTGATCAGTCCAATGTAAATTGCATCGATGATTGAAGCTGAAACGACCCAAGAGCGAATTCTGCAAGCGACGCTTGACCTCATCTGGGCTCGCAGCGTCGGCAACGTGTCGACCGACATGGTTTGCAAGCGCGCCAAAGTAAGCAAGAGCAGTCTCTATCATTTCTTTCCATCGAAGTCGGATTTGGTGGTTGCTGCCTACGAGTTCCACTGGAAGCGCGTGGCGGCAGACTATGCGCAGGTGTTCAAGGAATCGATGACGGCCGAGGAGCAATTGAAGGCCTACGTCGCAATCACGACTGTCGACCTTGCCCGGCAGAAAGAGCTAACCGGCAAGATTCTAGGATGTCCTTATGTTCTGGGGGCCGCTGAGATGAGCACGCTCGACGAGAAGGTTCGCGCGGTCGTCGAAAGCGTATTCGACAGGATCATTGGCTTCCTGGAAAAGGCTGTTGCTGTTGGCGTGAGGGCAGGGAGTTTCAAGGTAGATGACGCTCGCGTCGCCGCGCAGGACTTGTACATGATGATGACAGGGGCCGTTCTGCAATCCAAGGTGCGCAATTCGCCCGATTTCATCGGTCATGTCTGGCCCATGATGCGCGCTCGTCTAGTCGGATAAATTTTTTTGACTATCATTGGACCGATCAGTCCAATAGGCCCGAGCGGCTGAAGCTGCTGCTGCCTCGGGGATCAAACTAGCAGCAACTCTGGGAGGAACATTTGACCGCGAATAGATCGAGAGCAATTGCAGCAGGGGCGTTGCTTCTGCTTGCTGGACTTCAGCCGGTGCTGGCCGAGGAGACGCAAGTCGATGTCGGACTGGACAAGCCCATTACTGTGACAAAAGGCGGGCTGAAGAAGATTGCGCTGTTCATAGAGATCGGGACCAATTCGGCCGTACAATCCACCGTCACCGGCGCTAAGGAAGAAGCGGCCAAACACGGTATCGAGGTCGATGTGTTCGATGCACGCTTCGATATTGCCCGCCAAGTAAACCAGATGCAGAACGCCCTGCTAGCCGGTTATGACGCCTGGGTCGTCGCGGCAATCGAAGGCAACCAAGTATGCGACATGGCTGCCAAAGAGGCACCCAAGGCCGGCATACCAGTTGCGGTGGTTACGATGTCGATCTGTGGCCGCTCGGTAAACGAGGGCGAGCAACTGTGGTCGCCGGGCACGTTGACCTATATCGGCGGTAACGAAACGCCGTCGGCTTTCAAGAAAGTGATTATGCAGGCGGTCAAGGACAAGCCCGGCCCGCAGAAAATCGCGCTTCTTACGGGGCAAGAGATTCATCCCATAACGCAGGCCTTTGACAAGGCGGTCGCCGAGGTCCTGAAGGAACACCCGGAGGTCCAAGTGGTGGCAACGCATAGGACCGACTATTCACCAGAGATGAACCAACAGAAGACCCAGAACATCCTTCAAGTGGCGCCTGACATTGATGCCATCGTTGGCGTTTACACCAATATGTCGAAGGGTGCTGCAGCGGCGCTGGAGACTGCCGGCCGCGCTGGTCAGGTCCGTCTGTACGAGGCAGGGGGAACGAAATGGTCGGTGGACGCGATCAAGTCGGGCACGATCTCGGCTACGACTGGTTACTATCGAGCAACGGCCGCCGCGACCGCTGTGCGGCTTCTCGTGGATGCCTTCGACGGCAAACCAGTACCCCATGTCGTCCTCAATGATGGGCATGCCCTGCTTCCCGGCCAAACCCCCGGTGAAGTTGCGATCATCACGAAGACGAATGTGAACGGATACGTGCCTGAATCGCCCTGAGCAGTTCTGTACTCCACATAGCGCGGGTCCCGGCGCTAGGTCGCCTGGACCCTCCTGCGTTGATTATCCCATGCAACTGGCGCTGTGGGCCTTCTCGCTCGCGATCAGGACGACGCGCCTTCTTGTGAAAGAAAAACCATGGACAATCCAATTGATGTTCTCAATGCGTTTTATGATGCCGAACGTCGCTACATGGCCGCGGGCGGCGCGGCCGCAGGTGCGTCGTTCGACGAGATGGCATCCACACTGCATCCCGACGTCGAGTTGCATCAATCGCCGGATTTGCCTTGGGGGGGCGAGTATCGAGGGCATGCCGGATTCCGGGAATGGTCGCTAAAGATGAGCGACGCCTTCGACCAGTTATCGGTTGAGGACGCGCGGTTTCTTGTTGCCGAGGACAAAGTAGTGATCCTTTGCCGACTGGTCACCCGCGCAAGACGTAGCGGTGACGTGCTCAATGCGCCTATGGCTCAGGTCGTGACCGTTCAGAATGGCCGCATCACAGAGTTTCGTCCATTCTACTGGCACGTACCTGACTACGTCTCCGCCGCGGGACTCGCGCCCGGGACCTGAGGCCGGCTGGGCTGGCGTTGTGGACATCCTTGCGCGTATCGGCTAAAAGGGAACCATCTAAGCAGGTTACTCATGGCGCGCAAGATTTCCGCAGGCGATCTAGAATTCCGCTTCCGATCGAACCGGCTTGTGCTCGATTTCATCGCGACTGTGGGAGAGAGGGGACATCGCGACATCGAGCGGCTGGGCACCCTCGACGATCTGGATAGGTGGATCGAGGCGGCTGGCTTCGCGGTAAAAGATATCGTTCTGAAAGACGAGGACCTTGCAGATGCAAAGGCTCTCCGCCACGTTATGGTCCACGTGCTATCCGATGTTGTCGCTGGACGCACACCCGATCGCGCGGATGTTCACGCGCTCAATCAGGCCGCCAAACGACCGCCCTTGCGTCCTGAATTGGGGGAAGGGGGAGCCAGCCTGACCTGGCATGCGGACGTCCTCGTGCCGTCTATACTCTCGACGCTTGCTCGTGACTTTCTGCAACTGGTTGGCGAAAGAACCGATCTCGACCGAGTGAAGCGGTGCGCGGATCCGACCTGCAACATGTATTTTCTCGACTTGAGTCGCGCGAATAACAGGATCTGGTGCGCGACCGATGGCAGGGGGTGCGGCAACAAGGCCAAGAAGCGGGCTTTCGTCGCGCGCCATCGCCACACAAGTTGACCAGATGCCGCCTGTCAGCCGGCGACGATGCGGTATGTTGCCTGAAGGTGCTGGCGCAGGAGCTCCACCGCGTGGTCGGTATCGCGTGCCAAAGCCGCCGCGACGATCGAGCGGTGCTCTTCGTCGACGTTGCGGGTGTTGCGCTCCATGGGCACAGAAAGCCGCCGGAACCGTTCGCTCTGGCGAAACAGCGCTCTCCTAGTATCGGCAAGCCACCTGTTTTCCATGCCGGACGCCAACTCCTCATGAAGGTGAGCATGCAGGTCACTCCAAGACTCGTTCATCTGTGGAGGCAATTCATCCGTATATCTCTGCGTTGCGAGCAGCTGCCGCAAAGCCTCTTCAACTCGCCCCTCCCAGGCTCCGTCTCCGGATGCGATGGACAGGCGCAGGCAGATTGATTCGATCTCGATGCGGGCTTGGGTCAACTCCGCGAAATCCTGCGAGGAAAATTGGCTCACCTCGAACCCCTTCTTCGCCTTCAGTTCCACGAGCCCTTCACCTTGCAGGGCTGACAAGGCTTCTCGAACTGCGGGCAGAGTCACCTCGAGGCGCCCGCACAGTTCGCTGATATTGAGCTTTTGACCCGGCAGAAGCCTGCCATGGAGGATTTCTAAGCGCAGTCGCTCCCTGACGAGGGACGCCTTGTTCGCCGGCTCCTGCTGCATCCGCGACTCCATTCCAAGCTTGAAAACGACCATATCCAACCTTTTACGCCAAAGATAATATATTATTGTTGACTCGCTGTCCTGTTCCAACTAGGTTCGCTTCAAGAGGATTTTCCCAGAGGAAATTAATATGCGGTTCAGGTCACTGCGGCGCTCCGGCGCTTTGGGCGTAGGTGTCTTTGTGGGCAACGCCTGGCGAGGAGCGTTTGAAAACGAAACAGGTTATGTAGGTTCTCTCGACCAATTGGTAGCGCGGGGCCGCGAAGGCCTTATCGAGGCCTTTCGGTCGCTTCGTGAGGCGCCGCTTTTTGATGATGCTGCGGTAGAGGTGCTGCCTCCACTGCGCACGCCCCCGAAGATCGTTTGCGTAGGGCTCAACTATTCCGACCACACCGCCGAAAGCGGATACAAGCAGCCGGAATATCCCACCTTCTTTCCCCGCTTCGCGTCGAGCCTGATGGGACACGATGTTCCGATGGTGCGCCCCCGTGTCTCGGATACGCTCGATTTTGAGGGCGAGTTGGCCGTCGTTATTGGCGTCGGCGGACGACACATAGCGAAAGCGGACGCGCTTTCTCACGTGCTCGGATATTCAGTCTTCAACGACGGCTCGGTTCGGGAATATCAGTTCAAGACGCCGCAATGGACGATCGGAAAGAACTTCGATTCGACGGGCGCCTTTGGTCCGGATCTCGTTACGGCCGACGAGTTGCCAGAAGGTGCGGCGGGACTGCAAATCGAAACTCGCCTCAACGGTGAGGTCGTGCAATCGGCGTCGATCAATCAACTGATTTTCGACGTCGCCACGCTGATTGCCACGCTTTCGGAGGCGGTGACACTTGAGATTGGCGACGTGATCGTGACGGGCACCCCGTCCGGTATCGGGCACGCGCGCAACCCAAAGCTTTACATGAAGCCCGGGGACATTTGCGAGGTGGAGATAGAGCGTGTCGGGCTACTCCGGAACAGGATTCTCGATGAGGGCGAGGCTTCGGGTCTGCGCGCGGCGTAGAGACTTGGCAGGTCACTCGGGAGGACGACATGACAGCCTTAAGGGGATATATAGCAAGTGATGCCGAGGGTGGCGTTCTCGGTGTTCACTCACTCGACAGCTTCACATTCTCCGTTCCGGACCTCGCTCAGGCGGAAACGTTTCATGCGTCTTTCGGCCTGGATGTGCGGCAGGATGGGAAAGGCCTTGCTCTTTGCACGTTCGGACACAGCCATACTTGGTGCCGCATTGCTGAGGGCCCGCACAAGTCGCTGGGCTACCTTTCCTTCGGGATTTTCGAACAAGACCTAGCGCGGTTTGCGCGACGGTTGGGCGACCTGGGCGTTCATCGTCTCGATCCGCCGCGAGGACTGGAATCCAACGGCATCTGGTTTCGCGATCCGGACGGCACATTGGTCGAACTCAAGGTCGCGGCAAAGTCTTCGCCGGACACCAAAGGCCATGGGCAGTTTCAGTCTTCTCCTCCGGGCGTTGCCGGTGCTCCTGCGCGAAGGAACGCGCCTGCCACGCGGCCTAACCGCATGTCGCATGTGCTGCTTTTCACGGCCGATGTCGATCGTGCCGTGAAGTTCTATGAAAGCGCTCTCGGTCTCGCGCTTTCTGACCGCACCGGCAATGAGATTGCCTTCCTGCACGGTCGTCATGGAAGCGACCACCATCTGGTGGCGTTCGTACGATCTACTGGACCGGGCATCCATCATACGAGTTGGGAAGTCGATAGCCTGAATGCGATTGGCCTCGGCGCGATGCAGATGGCCGACAAAGGCTTTTCCCGTGGATGGGGCCTTGGTCGACATGTCCTTGGATCCAACTACTTCCACTATGTGCGTGATCCCTGGGGCAGCTATGCCGAGTACTCCTGCGACATGGATTTCATTCCCAAGAACATGGAATGGCGGGCAGGGGATCACGACGCCGAAGATGCCTTCTATATCTGGGGACCGACACCGCCGGACGATTTCGCGGTGAACCATGAGCTGCGGGGGCGTTGACGGTGTCGACAGGGCCCCACCATTCGTCACTCGGCGGCAAGACCATACTTGTGGCGGGTGCATCCAGCGGCATCGGTAAAGCTACCGCGATACGTGTGGCTGAGGCAGGCGCCGCGGTCGTGTTGGTTGGCAGGCGATTATCGGAGTTGCATGCGATCGAAACGGCAATCGCGGCCGCCGGCGGCCAGGCCGTATCGGTGCAGCTCGACGTGACCGATACCACGGCCCTTGGTGCTGCGGTCGCATCGTTGCCGCGGCTAGACGTGTTGATCAACAGCGCCGGATTGAACATCCCGGAGCCGATCGCTGTCGTGACGGAGGAACATTACGACAGGCTGTTTGGGCTTAATCTGAAGGCAGCTTTTTTCCTCTCGCAGGCTGCGGCAGCCAAGATTGCTGCACATGGCAAGGGCGGCGCCATGATCCACATCACTTCGCAGATGGGGCACGTGGGCGCGGCGAACCGCACGGCTTACTGCGCATCAAAGCATGGGGTGGAAGGGCTGGTGAAGGCGCTGGCCATTGAACTGGCGCCAATGAATATTCGGGTTAACGCCATTGCGCCGACTTTCATCGAGACGCCGATGACCGCGCCGATGTTCGAAGATGGCGGCTTCCGCGCAGAGGTCATGTCGAAAATACCCCTGGGGAGGGTTGGAGTACCGCAAGACGTGGCGGAAGCCGCTGCATTTCTGGCGAGCGACGGCGCCGCGCTCGTCACGGGAACAAGCCTGAAAGTAGATGGCGGCTGGACCGCCCAGTGAGGCTGTTGTGGCCTGAACCGGGCAAGGACCAGACATCTGTGTTGAGGGAGGATACAATGAAGCTGATTGCCTGTGCCTTGGCGCTCGGGATCTTTGGGGTTCAACCGCTCTACGCCGGGGAGACGGTCGACGTCGACGTGGGCGGCGGTATGGTTGTCAAGCTCGCCAAAGATCGGCCGCTGAAGATCGCTTTCTTTTCCGAAGGCACCAACAATTCCGCGATGACTGCAAGCATCGAGGGTGCCAAGGAAGCCGCGGCCAAGCATGGCTGGGCGATCGATGTTTTTGACGGGAGCTTCGATGCCGTCAAACAGAGCAACCAAATCGCGAACGCTCTGAACCGCGACTATGACGCTTTTATTGTCAAACCACTCGAAGGCAACACCATGTGTGAGCCCGCGTCGGTTACCGCGCCGCAGCACAATATCCTTGTCGTCAACGCGGTGCTTCCGATCTGCGGACGTTCCGGAAAGGAAGGCGAGGCGCAGTGGTCCCCAGGAACGCTCGCCTATGTTGGTGGTACACAAACTCCGGACGCATTCCTGGAGGTGCTCCACAAAGTCCGCGAGCTCGCGCCGGGGCCACAGAAGGTGGGCATCCTCACAGGCAACGACCTCAATCCCATTACGCTGAACTTCGAGGCCGCGCTGCAGCGGTTTCTCGCAGAAACTCCGGACTGGTCAGTGGTGGCCAAAGCGAGGACGGATTGGTCAACACCGGTAGCCTTCGAGAAGGCGCAGCCGATCGTGTCGGCTCATCCAGAGATCACACTGTATTTCTCGCACTACTCCAACATGACGCGCGGCATCGTTCAGGCACTAGAAGCGGCCGGCAAGCTGGGAAATGTGAAGGTGTTCGACGCTGGCGGCACGGCGTGGGCAAAACAAGCGGTCAAGGCCGGTACCATCGATTTCACGACCGCTCTCTATCTTCGTTCCAATGCCGCCGCTTCGATCGAGGCTATCGCCGCGGCGCAACGCGGGGAACCTGTCCCGCGAGTTATCCAAAACGAAGGCAAGCCGATCACCAAAGGTGCGCTGGTCCAATTCATCGATTCCTCAAACGTCGATGCCTACCAGCCAGAGGCCGACTGACCAAATGATGTCCGACAGGGAAGCGGCACGCCAATGAGCAATACAACGAACGCGGCTTTTGAAACGTTGATGCGTTTCTACGAGGCAGAAACGATCTATCTTTCCCCCAGCGGTGGTGATTTCGGCATTATCGCTGAAACCCTGGACGCGGAATGCGTGCTGCACCAGCCAGGCTCCCTGCCTTACGGCGGCGAATGGCGCGGGCCGGACGGCTTCAAGGGATGGATGGAGGCTTTCGGTCGCCAGTGGTCATCCCTGGAAGTGAAAAATCCGCAATTCTATCCGTCAGGTGAAGACGTCATCTTCAGCCGCTCGCATGTCTATGCGGTGTCGCGCCCGACGGGCCGGGAGGTCGACTGGCCACTGCTCCAGTTCTTCCGTGTACGAAACAACCGGATCCTGGAACTGCGGCCGTTCCATTGGGACACGGCGGCCATGTTGCCTGCGATGCGCGCAACCAGGGTGGACACGCATGCCCAATGAAATCGCAATCATCACTGGCGCGAGTTCAGGAATAGGCCGGGCGACAGCAGTACATCTGGCCAATCTCGGATATGACATCGGCATAACTTACGCAGGCAATGTCGACGGGGCGGAAGAGACCGCGCGCCGTGTGCGAGCCAGCGGCCGCAAAGCTGCAGTCCGACAGATGGAACAGACGGATCCCGCCTCGATCCGCACGGCGTTGGATGCGCTTGTGGCTGAGTTGAACGGCGTACATGTGTTCGTCAACAACGCCGGCACCCTCGCGTTTGATGACTTCTTGGAACTTAAATTGGACGATTGGAACCGGGTGCTCGCATGCAATCTCACCGGCGCTTTCGTTGCCGGCCAGATCATAGCCAATCACATGGTAGCCGCCGGCACGGCCGGTCGTATCGTCAATCTATCGTCAGTGCACGAAGCCGTGCCCCTCAAGGGCGGAGCCGCGTACTGTGCGTCCAAAGCCGGCGTCGGTATGCTCACAAAGTGCATGGCACTTGATCTGGCGCCGCACGGTATCCGCGTGGCCGCCATCGGGCCGGGAGAAACGGCGACGCCGATGAGCGGCGCCAAGGAAGGTGAGGACGTAAGCGCACGCAAGCGTCCCGAACTTCCCGTTGGCCGGCCCGGCAAGCCCGAGGAAATGGCTGAAGCCATCGCCTATCTCGCCTCGCCGAACGCCAACTACACCACCGGAATAACGCTTTTCGTCGATGGCGGGCTCCTGCTCATGGCTGCAATCGGCAATCAGCGCACGATCATGGAATCGCTTGGAGCCCAAGGATGAAACGTCTGGCAGGTAGGATAGCAATCGTCACCGGTGGTGCGGGTGGGGTCGGTAGCGCGATCACCGCGCTCTTCGTGTCGGAGGGCGCCAAAGTCGCGATATTCGACAGCAAGGATACGGCCCCTGACGCGCTGGCGGCTCTCGGAGAAGCTGCTGTTCGCTACTGCAAGGTCGACATCACCGATGAAGGCGTCATCTCGGCAGCGATCTCCAACATTGCCGCTGAATGGGGCGTGCCGGATGTACTGATAAATGCCGCCGCCATCGCGGGTTCGGGAAAGCCTACCCATGAGGCAACGGTCGCAGACTTCGACGCGGTTTTCTCTGTCAACGTGAAGGGCACATTCCTTTGCACCAAGCACGTGATCGCCGGCCTTCTGGCGGCGGGCCAGCCAGGGAGCGTCGTCAATATCTCGTCGACCTACGGGGTCATCGGCAATGCCGACATCCCCCTCTACCACGGCACCAAGGCGGCTGTGCGGCTGCTTTCGAAGTGTGACGCCGTTACCTACGCGGGCAACGGCATCCGCTCGAACTCTGTCGTCCTTGGCTCGACGCGCACCGAGATGACGCAACGTGCAATGGAGGAAAGTGCGGAAGGGGCTGCCTATGTCCGTAACCTTATCGATGCTCACCCAATGAAGCGGCAAGCCGATCCAATCGAAATCGCACGCGTCGCGCTGTTTCTGGCCAGCGATGAATCAAGTTTCGTCACCGGAGCCGATATCGCAGCCGACGGCGGCTACACGGCTCAATGAACAATCCAAAGGGAGGAAGGGAATGACTGTAAACAAGATAAGGATGGCAGGGCTGGCTTTGGCGCTTGCGGCAGTGGCCGCAAATTCGAGCCTGGCGCAGCCTGTCGCCGTGGATGTCGGCGAAGGCAAATCCGTTCAACTTGCCAACGACAGACCGCTGAAGATCGCCTTCTTCTCGGAAGGCACGAACAACAGTGCCATGCAGGCCAGCATTGACGGCGCAACGGAAGCCGCCAAGAAACTCGGATGGCAGATCGACGTCTTTGACGGCAAATTCGACCCGGTGACCCAGCTCAATCAGCTGCAAAACGCCCTTGCGCGCGACTACGACGCTTGGGTGCTTAAGGCGGTCGAAGGCAACACCATGTGCGATGTCGCCACGAAGGATGCGCCGGCAAAGAACATCCTTGTCGTCACGGCCGTCCTGTCTATCTGCGGCCGCGGCGCGAACGAAGGTGCCGCTCTTTGGTCACCCGGAACCCTTGCCTATGTGGGCGGCGCAGAAACGCCACTCGCCTTCTTTCAGGTATTGGACCGGATGGGCAAAGAAAATCCAGGGCCCCAGAAACTTGGGGTAATCACTGGGCCTGAGCTCAATCCGATTACGAAAAACCATGAAGCCGCACTTGCGATGTTCAAGAAGAAGTATCCCGAAGTGCAGGTCGTGGCGATCGCCCGGACGGACTATTCGACGCCAAGCGCCCTGGAGAAGTCAGGGCCGATGGTCCAGGCAAACCCAGACATGACGCTCTACTATACCGCCTTTTCGAACCTCTCGAAGGGTCTTGTGCCAGTCCTGGAGGAGGCGGGAAAACTGGATAAGGTCAAGATCTACGACAACGGTGCGACTACCTGGGCGGTAGAAGCCCTGAAAGAGGGCAAGATCGCGGTCTCCAGCGCCAACCGTCTGAAGTCCAACGCCTACAACGCGGTGATGGCAATCGCGAAGGCCCAGAAGGGCGAGGCAGTTGCACGCGCGATCGGCGATCTCGGCGAGCCTCTGGTCGAAGGACAGCCTCCGACCAATCCGTATCTCATCGACAAAGGAAATGTCGACGCCTTCAAGCCGGAGGTGGAGTGATGTGGGCGCTCAACAGACACTGGCTGCGGAGAGGCGAGGCAGTGAGGTCGACAATGAGGGTTCTGCTCATTGCAGGGATCACCTCGACATTGCCGGGAATGGCCTTTGCCAAGGAGGTGCAGGTTGACGTCGGACTGCCTAAGCCGGTCGTCGTCAACACCGATCAGCCGTTGAAGCTTGCGCTCTTCATTGAGATCGGCACCAACAGCGCTGTCCAGTCGACGGTGACGGGGGTGCGCAACATGGCCAAGAAGTATGGCTTCGAGTTCGACGTGTTCGACGCTCGCTTCGACGTCGCCACCCAAGTCAACCAGATGCAAAACGCGCTGCTCAACGGCTACAACGCGTGGATCGTCGTGCCGGTGGAGGGCAGCCAAGTTTGCGAGTCGGTCACTAAGCTGGCGCCGGCGGCCAATGTCCTGGTGGCACAGGCTACAGGCACGGCTTGCGGACGCTCATCCAAGGAGGGCGATGAGCTTTGGTCACCGGGAACCCTCATCTACGTGGGCGGCAACGAGACGCCGAATGCCTTCGAGGCTGTGATGGAAAAGGCCGCGACTGATAATCCCGGCCCGCAAAAAGTTGGCATCCTGACCGGACCAAATCTGCATCCCATTACCGTCGCCTTCGACAAGGCACTCGAAGAGGTGAAAGCCAAATATCCTGATTTCAAGGTCGTGGCTGTGCACCGGACCGACTACTCACCTCCAGATAATCAGATCAAGACGCAGACCATGCTGCAGGCAAATCCCGATCTTTCAATCATCGTCGGGGCCTATACCAACATGTCGAAAGGTGCCGTTCCCGCGCTTGAAG
>NZ_RZSA01000280.1:0-6892 GCF_003998075.1 Mesorhizobium sp. M2A.F.Ca.ET.037.01.1.1
GGTCTCGCTGGGCGAGGCGTCGGCGGCGAAAGTCGCGGTGGTGGTGTCCTTGATCAGGTCGGCCGCCGCCGGCGCCTCGCCCAGCGAGACCTTGGGGCGGTCGCCGCCGCCATATTGCACCGTCTGGGCGTACTGGCCGCCATTGCCGCCGAACGCGCCGCTATACGGATTGTTGTCGCTCATCATGTCGCCCTTTCGGTCGCGCTTTCAGGCGCGTCATTGTCGGATTTTGGAACCGCCTTCCATGTGGCGATCAAGCCCTGACTTTCAAGATTGTGAGACTTTCAGGATAACAGGATCGTGGCCGGTTGCCTCGACGAATCTGATCAGATCGGCGGCGGCGATCGAGGTCGTCGCCTCATTGGTCAGCGGGTGGCCGTTGATGACGTCGTGGCTCATCAATTCCTGGTCGAGCACCACCTTGACCTTCCCTTCCCTGTCGTTGATCAGGCCGAAGACGGTGACCGCGCCGGGGATGACGCCGAGCAGCTCCATCAGCATCTCGGGCTTGCTGAACGACACCCGGCTGGCGGCGCCGATCAGGTGATGGATCTGCTTCAGGTCGACGACGGCTTCCTCGCCGACGGTGACGAGGAAATAATTGTCCTTCTTGTCCTTGAGGAACAGGTTCTTGGTGTGGCCGCCGGGAATCTCGCCGCGCAGGCCTTGCGAATCGGCGACGGTGAACAGCGGCGGGTGCCTGACCGTCGAGACGGAAATGCCGAGATCGGCAAGAAATTCGTTGAGCTCGGCTTCGGTCTTCGGCATCGGTCCTCGCGCGATCGAATAGGGCTCATGCCGTTTACGGCCAACAATGCCATCGGGGCAAGGCCGCGGGGCAATTCCGGGAAAGCCGCGCGGAAGCTTTGTGCGCGGATTGGCGATCGCCCCGGTTCCGCGCCGTTTCGACGCTTTCGAAGCGGATCTCGCCGCACGAAGAAATTCCCTCCAAAAAGACCGTCATTTCCCTGTTGCAATCGCCGCGCTCTTCGGCCATATAGGCGCGGCTAGCGGCCCAAGGCCGCGCGAGCGGGTGTAGCTCAGGGGTAGAGCACAACCTTGCCAAGGTTGGGGTCGGGCGTTCGAATCGCCTCACCCGCTCCAGTTTCCTCCACCGAGGATTAAGCAAACGAAAAGCCGCGGACCACCGCGGCTTTTTCGCGTCTGGACCATTTTGATCTTCTTGACCTTCGGAGCGCGCCCGGATTGCCGGGGAAGTGACGACATCTGCCGCCGCAGTTGGCGCTGGTCATCCGGGAAGTATCCGCCGCCCATCAGACTTGGGTCGCATGCCGAAGGGACTGTAGAGCCTCTTTTGCCGGGCGCCTGACAACTATATGTTGAGTGAAAGTGCCGGAACTAAATCCGGCCGGGCATTTTCGCGGGGCGCAGTTCCCGCCAGTCGTTGCGTTGGGGCATACTAGATCAAAGAACGTCGGCCATGAGGTTCACAGCCTTACGGGATCCGTGCGGCCAATGGATGGTATATGACCTGCTTTCGGGTTATCCGGCGCAGGTTGGGGACATATTGTTGCTCGGCCTGAGCCGCGAGGAGGCGGAGCGGCTTGCCGGACAGGCAGATCAATCGGCGCCGCAGCCACTTCGCCGGCATTGCAACCATTTATCGGTATTCTGCCGTTCCGATCCGGAACGATCGGACTCGTCGGAGGTTTAGATGCGCCGACCGAGGGAGCGCCGATGAGGTTCGCAGCGATACAGGACCCGTGTGACGACTGGCTTGTCCATGATCTGGCTCTCGACCTCCCGGCGGAGATGGACGGCCGGGTGCTGATCGGGCTGACGCGTGGCGAAGCCGAGGATCTGGCCGACCAGGCCAATGCGGGAATTGGCGGGCAGGTTGTCGATTCGCCGGTTCCCTTCGC
Organism: Mesorhizobium sp. M2A.F.Ca.ET.037.01.1.1; assembly: GCF_003998075.1. Lineage (NCBI taxonomy): Bacteria > Pseudomonadati > Pseudomonadota > Alphaproteobacteria > Hyphomicrobiales > Phyllobacteriaceae > Mesorhizobium > Mesorhizobium sp. M2A.F.Ca.ET.037.01.1.1. Next base: position 1,884 of record NZ_RZSA01000280.1, read on the forward strand.
CAGCGTCGCCTGAGAACGCCAGGTCGCGGCACCGCGACTCAACCCCAGATCACATCGGATAACATTTGCGTGCCAACGCATTTCAACGTTGTGCCGGCTTCCATATCTCCTTCCGGGGGCCGAGAACCGCCGGCGGTGAGTGGCCTGCACCGCGACACGACGCGACTGGACGGCCCGTTTTGGAAAGCGGGTTTCCCGCTTCCTCCATCCCGAGGAGATGTCATCATGCGTTCTTTCATCCCAAAGATCATTGCGGCCGCCTCGATCTTCGCGGCCATACCGCTTTCGAGCGCCTATGCCGTGCACCGCCACCATAGAGCGGCGGTCGACACCACAACCACGGCATCGGTGCCGGCGGACCCGGAAGCGAGAGTTGCGACGCAGCAGCTGCTTGGCGTGAAACAAGGTATCCGCGAGGCCAGGCAGGCCGGCAAGATCACACAGGATCAAGCCCGCGACCTGATGCGGCAGGCGGACGCCATCCAGCCCACCCGAGGCCGTTCGGCGATCGGGCAGATCAACGAGTTGGATCAGCGGCTTCAGAATGCCTCCGGCCAAGGGACCTATATCGGCAGCGGCGGCGATGGCGGCTACTATCCGAACGGCTGACGACCCGAGCGCTCCCCCCGCAATGCGGCTGCCGGTGTGATCGAGCCCTGCCGGGCCTCACACCGGGGCCGTCGCGTTCCCACCCAGCCAAGGCGGAGATAACGCCCACGGACCGCCGATCGTCCCGAGACTCATGGACCTGTTATGCCAGCCGCGCCCTTGTCGTCCGCGGCGTCGCCAGCAGCAGGCTGGTCTCGCTGCCCGTGATCCCGGGGATCAGCCTTATCCGGCGCAGCACGGCGTCGAAATCAGTGAGCGAGGCGGTACCGAGCTCCACCACGAGGTCCCAGCGGCCGTTGGTGGTGTGAATGGTGGAAACCTCGGGAAGGCCGCCGAGCGCCCGGATGACGCGGTCGGCGGCATGGCCCTCGATCTCGATCATCATCACGCCGCGTATCCTCTGATCGACCGCGTCGGCGCGCAGCACCACCGTGTAGCCGATGATCTCGCCGGACTTTTCCAGCCGCTCCATGCGCGCCCGAACCGTGGCGCGCGAGACGCCGAGATCGATGGCGAGATCGGAGACGCTGCGCCGCGCATCATGCCGCAGAAGCGTGACCAGTCTTTCGTCGAGCGCGTCCATGATTGCTCATCTTGGTCAAGTTGGATGTGCAGAATGATAGATCATTCTTCTCGAAATGCCAATTTCGCCTGTTCAAACCGCCAGCGCCTGATGATCCAATCAGCCAATCAATCGTAAGGGCTGAAAAAATCATGCGCTGCAGGATCGTCGGCGCGCCGGTGCAGGACGGCGCGGGCAGGATGGGATGCGAGATGGGGCCGAGCGCGCTGCGCACAGCAGGCCTCGTCTCGGTGCTGGCCGAGCTTGGCCATGAGGTCGAGGACTGGGGCGCGGTCGAGAAGGCCGCGGCGCGCCCGGTGGTGCACGGCAACCTCGCGCTGAAGGCGCTGCCGGAGATCTCCGCCTGGACCGCCGCGATCGCCGAAACCGCCTACGCCGCTTCCAGGGATGCCGTGCCGATCTTCCTCGGCGGCGACCATTCGATCTCCGCCGGCACGGTGTCCGGCGTGGCGCGCCGCGCCGCCAAACGCGGCCGGCCGCTCTTCGTGCTGTGGCTCGACGCGCATCCCGATTTCCACACGCTCGACACCACCACCAGCGGCAATCTGCATGGCGTGCCGCTCGCCTATGCCAGCGGGCAGGCCGGTTTTCAGGGCTATTTCCCGGATCTGCCGCAAGCGGTCGACCCGGCCCGCATCTGCGCCATAGGCCTGCGCAGCGTCGATCCAGCCGAGCGCCGCGCGCTCGCTGAAGCCGGCGTCACCGTGCACGACATGCGCGCCATCGACGAGCACGGCATCGCGCCCTTGCTGCGCGCTTTCCTCGCCCGCGTCGAGAAGGAGAACGGGCTCTTGCATGTCAGCCTCGACGTCGACTTCCTCGACCCGTCGATCGCGCCGGCCGTCGGCACCACCGTTCCCGGCGGCGCCACTTTTCGCGAAGCGCATCTGGTGATGGAGATGCTGTCCGACAGCTGCCTCGTCTCCAGCCTCGACCTGGTCGAATTGAACCCGTTCCTCGACGAGCGCGGCCGCACCGCGACCCTGATGGTCGACCTCACCGCCAGCCTGATGGGCCGCCGCATCATGGACCGCCCAACCCGCAGCCATTCCGGGAGCCTCTGAGCATGACCCAGCCTTCGCGCCTCGCCATCGTTCCCTTCGTCAGCGTCGACCGCATGATGAAGCTGGTGCTCGCCATCGGCGTCGAGCGCTTCCTCACCGAGCTCGCCGCCTATATCGAGGAGGATTTCCGGCGCTGGGAGCTGTTCGACAAGACGCCGCGCATCGCCTCGCACAGCCATGACGGCGTCATTGAGCTGATGCCGACCAGCGACGGCAAGATGTACGGCTTCAAATATGTCAACGGCCATCCGAAGAACATGCGCGAGGGCCGCCAGACCGTCACCGCCTTCGGCGTGCTCGCCGATGTCGGCTCCGGCTATCCGATGCTGCTCACCGAAATGACCATCCTGACGGCACTGCGCACCGCCGCCACCTCGGCCGTCGCCGCCAAATACCTGGCCCCAAAGGGCGCGCGCACCATGGCCATCATCGGCAACGGCGCCCAGTCCGAGTTCCAGGCCATCGCCTTCAAGGCGTTGCTCGGCATCGACCGGCTGCGGCTCTACGACATCGATCGTTCGGCGTCCGAAAAATGCGCCCGCAACCTGGCGACCAAGGGTTTTGACATCACCATCTGCGCAACCGGGCAGGACGCGGTGGAAGGTGTCGACATCATCACCACGGTGACCGCCGACAAGCAGTACGCAACCATCCTCACCGACAACATGGTCGGCTCCGGCGTCCACATCAACGCCGTCGGCGGCGACTGCCCCGGCAAGACGGAACTCCATCGCGACATCCTTCTGCGCTCCGACATCTTCGTCGAGTTCCCGCCGCAGACGCGCATCGAGGGCGAGATCCAGCAACTCGACGCCGACCATCCGGTGACCGAGCTGTGGCAGGTGATGACCGGGAAGGCTAAAGGCCGCAAGGCGCCCGAACAGATCACGCTGTTCGATTCCGTCGGCTTCGCCACCGAGGATTTTTCAGCGCTGCGCTACGTCCGCGACCAGCTCCAGGCCACCGGCCTCTATGAGGAACTCGACCTGCTCGCCGACCCGGACGAGCCGCGCGACCTATTCGGCATGCTGGAGAGGGCCGCCATGCAGCCGGCGGCGTAAGGGCTTTTGAACATCTGGAAATCGCGAAGGGCGCTCCCCCTCACCCAGCCTCCGCTTCGCTCGGCTGACCTCTCCCCGAGGGGAGAGGAGATTGCCGACGTTGGCGCCAGCCTCTTCTCCCCAGCGGGGAGAAGGTGGCCGCGCAGCGGCCGGATGAGGGGGCGGCGCCAGCGCTGATGATTGCCAGCGCTACCGACGCAAGGCCGCGCAGCTTTCCCGCTCGACCAGCACCGGCGCCAGCACTTCGCGTCTGGAAGGCGCTTCCGGCTCACCCAGCCTCTCGAGCAGCAGGCTCACCGCGCGCGTGCCGATCTTTTCGACCGGCTGCGCGATCGTCGTCAGCGGCGGCCAGGTGGTGACGGCATAGGGGATGTCGTCGAACCCGACCATCGAGATATCGTCGGGAACCCGCAATCCGCGCGAGCGCAGCGCCGTGACCGCGCCCATCGCCATCAGGTCGTTGCAGGCGAACACCGCCGTGATGTCCGGCGCCTGCGCCATCAGCTGCTCCATCGCCAGGCGCCCGCCGGCGAAATGATAGTCGGAATCTACGACCGACGAGGCCGGCAGCTCGAGGCCCGCCTCGTCGAGCGCGCGCGCGAAACCGCGCAGGCGGGCCGGGCTGGAGCTGGAATCGCGCGGGCCGCCGATGACACCGATCTTTTCATGCCCGAGCCCGGCCAGATATTTGCCGGCGAGATAGCCGCCATGGTCATGGTCGACCAGCACCGAATCGACATTGACCGACTGGATCTCGCGGTCGAGCAGCACAGCCGGCATGCTGGGCAGCAGGCGGGCGAACACCCGCGCATGATCGGACGAGCCGGCGAAGATCAGCCCGTCGATCTGCTTGGCCATCAGCACCGAGAGGTAGCGCTCCTCCTTTGCGGCGTTGCCGTCGGAGTTGCACAGGATAACCGTGTAGCCGGAGAGGAAGCCGGCATCCTCGATCTGCCGAGCGACGCTGGCGAAGAACGGGTTGGAATTGTCGGGCAGCAGCAGGCCGATGGTCTTGGTCTCGCCGCGCCGCAGACTCCGCGCCACCGAGTTCGGGCTGTAGCGCAGCGCCGTGATCGCGGCGCGCACGCGCTCGGCCGTTTCCGGTTCGACATGGCGGGTATGGTTCATCACATGCGAGACCGTTGCGACGGACACCCCGGCATAGCGCGCGACATCGGCAATGGTCGTCATGAGCCCTGGTCCCGGTAGCTTCCGAGAGCGCTTTAGCGTGGAATCGCTAACCCGCTCCATCTTCCTGCGCAATTCCCGGACTGAAAACCGCTACGCACCCTACTGGAATCGATCAGGCGGATCTTCTGCACTTACGCGGGACGCGTCTAGGATTACGGCAGGCACGACGACAAGGTAATTGTCGTTGACGCCAAACCGCCACAGCCGATGCCCGAGCCTTCCGTTCACTCCGCAATCGGTTACGCAACCGATTACGCATAAGGAAGCCGCAGTTTTGGCGAGTGTCAATATCGGGAAGCAGCTGCCGAGGCATCATTTGAAGTGCTGCCTGCGCCTGTGCCTGAGAGGCCGGCGCCGCCCCTCATTGTCCTGCCGTGTCCAGCGGATAGATGGGTAACACTTTGAACCGGATACATAGGTAACAGTTTTCTCTCCCTATGATGCGGTCGCCGCAGCGCCAAGCGGTCGGCTTGGCGCGGCGCTGCGGCGAACCAGTTTCAT
>NZ_RZSA01000281.1:0-6854 GCF_003998075.1 Mesorhizobium sp. M2A.F.Ca.ET.037.01.1.1
GGTGCAGACCCCTCATCGAGAAGCGACGCCCCCGAGATAGGCGGCGAGGAAGAACGGCGCAACTGCAAGGCGAGATCGTCGCCCGACCGTTCACGCTTTTCCCGGGATCGCTCCCGCCCGGCCGGCCGGAATGGTCATTGCCGCAACGCCGGCGACGACAAAACCCATGCCGACCCAGGCGGCCGGCCCCAGGCTTTCGCCCAGGAAGACGGCGCCGATGCCGACGCCGATCGGCACGCGCAGATAGGCCTGCGAGGTGGTGCCGACCGAGCCCAGCGTATGGATCAGGCGAAAATAGATGACGAAGGCCAGCGCCGTCGAGAAGACCGACAGGCCGAGCAGGGCCAGGATCGAAGCCGCCGACGGCGCAAGCGTCCATGGCCGGTCGACGATCAGGCTGAGCGGCACAAGCATCACCGCGCCGCAAAGCATCGAACCCGCGGCGGGTATCATCGGATCGAAGCCCTTGAAGCCGCGGCCGAAGATCGCCGCGCCGGCATAGGAGACCGTCGCGATGACGATCGCAAGCTGCGCCCACATTTGACGGCCAAGCCCGCCAAGCGCCTCGGTGCCGATGATGAGGCAGATGCCGACGATGCCAGCCCCGACGCCGACGAGCTTGCGCGCCGTGACGGGCTCATGGCGCGTGATCAAGGCCGTCAGCAGGAAGGTGAAGATAGGCGATGTCGCGTTGAGGATGGTGGCAAGACCGGCATCCACCGATCGTTCGGCGGCGGCGATCAGGGTGAAGGGCACGACGCTGTTGAGGCAGGCCTGGAAAGCGAACCGGCGCCACATTGCCGCGTCGGCAGGCATGGCAAGGCCGCGCCAGCGGATGACGCTGAGCAGAATGGCCCCGGCGATCATGGTCCGAGCGGCGATGAAGGTGACAGGCGGGATCGTCTCGACGCCGATCTTGATGAAGGTGTAGGAAGCGCCCCACAGCACCGCCAGAGCGCCGAGCAGCGCGAGGTCGGTGGGCATTTCGGTCTTTTCGGACATTTCTGCGCCTTCCGTCTGCGGAAACAATCCGCTTCTAGCCGATAGCGGCGCGGAAATGTTTCGATCGCTGTGAAACCATAGCGGCGAGGGCGGCGGCCGATATGAGCCAGTTCGATGCGAACGCTGCCGCAGCCGGTGAACAATCGGCGGCGAGTTCGGCGTCATGGAAGGCGATGGCGATTTTCGGGGTAGGCAAAGCAGCGGCAACTCGCTAGACCCGCGCCCGGCCGGCATGCCAGATAGCCGGGTGGGTTCTTGGCGGAGATTTTGATGCCGGAATATGACGTGCTTTGCATCGGCAATGCCATTGTCGACATCATCGCGCAATGCGACGAGGCTTTTCTCGAGACCAACGGCATCATCAAGGGCGCGATGAACCTTATCGACGCCAGGCGCGCCGAACTGCTCTACAGCCGCATGGGGCCGGCGATCGAGGCTTCAGGCGGCAGCGCCGGCAACACGGCGGCCGGTGTCGCCAGCCTCGGCGGACGGGCCGCCTTCTTCGGCAAGGTGTCGAACGACGCGCTGGGCGAAATCTACACGCACGACATCCACGCCCAGGGCGTGGCCTTCGACACCAGGCCGCTCGCGGGCGAGCCGCCGACCGCACGCTCAATGATCTTCGTCACGCCGGACGGCGAGCGTTCGATGAACACCTATCTCGGCGCCTGCGTCGAGCTTGGGCCCGAGGATGTCGAGGCCGACAAGGCGTCCGGCGCCAGGGTGACCTATTTCGAGGGCTATCTGTGGGATCCGCCGCGCGCCAAGGAGGCCATCCGCCAGACGGCGAAGCTGGCGCATGCCGCGGGCCGCGAAGTGTCGATGACGCTGTCGGATTCCTTTTGCGTCGACCGCTACCGCGACGAGTTCCTCGAGTTGATGCGCTCGGGTACCGTGGACATCGTCTTTGCCAACAGCCACGAGATCAAGTCGCTCTACCAGACCGCTTCCTTCGAGGAGGCGCTCGACGCCATCCGCAAGGACTGCAAGATAGCTGCCGTCACCCGTTCCGAGAAAGGCTCGGTGATCGTGCGGGGCGACGAGACCGTCACCATCGAGGCGACGAAGATCAAGGAACTGGTCGATACGACCGGCGCCGGCGACCTCTATGCCGCCGGCTTCCTTTATGGCTACACGACCGGACGCAGCCTCAAGGATTGCGGCGACCTCGGCTCGCTGGCCGCCGGGCTGGTGATCCAGCAGATCGGCCCGCGCCCGCGCCAGAATCTCCGCCGCGAGGCCGAGCAGGCAGGGCTGCTCTAAACGGCGCGGCGAGGCAAATTGCATAAGAACGCCGTACCGTTGCGTCATCGCGGACAGGCTCGGAACCGGCCCGTCTGTCGCGCCCCTGTCACAGACCGCTCCTACACGCAAAGATAGAGCGTTCCGCGACTGACATTTCGGCACGCCAGACCAGGGGTGTGAAGATGCAAGCCAGCAACCTGCCGGGCCGCGGCGTCCATTGCCGCCGCAATCTGTGCTTTCCGCGATAGAATTTCAGCAGCCGCCGGCGCCTGGGGAGGAGCGCGGGCCACAAGACGAACGCATGACCAGACTTCAGACCCCGTCCGAGGGGATTTCGCAAGAGACGTTGGCTGGCCTAGTGACCGAAGCCGTACAGCAGACATTGATGCAGCATGGTGTCCTGCTGGACGCACAGGCCCTGGTTTCAGCCAGTGTGCTCTCCGGCAGCGTGGCGGCTGCCCTGCCCTTCCTGCCGCCGGCGCAGCGCCATGCAATCGATTCCTTGAAGGCCGATTGGACCGCGCTCATCTCCGAGTTCTTCCGGACGGTGCCCGACAGAATTGCAAGCGGAAATCCGATGGTATCCGATCAGGCTTCCGGGCGCGCGCCGCCGGGGGCGGGACGGCTTCAGAATATCGCGGAACGCGCGGCCGGTCTTCAATCGATGCTGCTTGAGGATTGGGCAGGCGAAGTCGCCGGCTCGACCTATTTGGAAGAGAAGCTCCGGATCCCGCGCTCGACGCTGCATCGCTGGCAAAGGCGCGGCGAGGTCGTCGCGCTGCGCAAGGGCGGCCGCAAACATGTCTTCCCACTGGCCCAGTTCGTCGACGGCAGGCCGGTCCTGGGCATAAGCGACGTGCTGTCGGCGATCGCCAATCCGAGGCTTGCCTGGTTCTGGCTGACCCGCCCCGCGCCCGAGCTTAATGGCCGCGTCCCTATAGAGATGTTGAGGGAAGACATGGTCGCGGACGTGGTCCGCGCCGCGCGCACCGTGTCCTGAGCGGTTCGGCAAGGTTTCCGCGCAACCTGCGACATAATTAGCCGGGCAATTAAGTGTGATATAGATGTAATAATTGGCACATTTGGCACGTTCTCGGGATTTCTTAGTGTTTCGATTGTATAAAGTGTGCAAGTTGTCCCAATTTTACAAATATATGACGTGATATTTGGGCAACAAGATCTTTATAAGATTGAAAAAAATGCTTTTCCGACGCAATCTCTGTTGTACGTGACGAGCGATTAAGTCATGTCCAGAGCGAAGAAGCGGCGCCGATGCGCGTACTTTTTCAACGATGGGGACGGGGGTGGCAAACGCCGAACGGCATGTCAGGCCTGTCTTGAACCTTTGACTGGAGATTAAAGAAAATGAACATCAAGAGCCTTCTTCTCGGCTCCGCTGCGGCCCTGATCGCAGTTTCGGGCGCCCGCGCCGCCGACGCGGTGACCGTTGCCGAGCCAGAACCGGCCGAATATGTGAAGATCTGCGACGTCTATGGCGCCGGCTACTTCTATATCCCCGGCACCGAGACCTGCCTGCGCGTCGGCGGCTACGTCCGCTATGACGCCGGCGTGGGCGATGTCGGCTCGTTCGATGGCCGCACGGCCACCGACCATGAGGACGGCGACGCCCAGGACACTTGGAAGAAGAACGCCCGCTTCAACCTGAAGACCTGGACCGGCCAGGAAACCGAGCTTGGCACGTTGAAGACCTACACCGAGACCAAATTCAACTTTCCGAACGGCGGCGCCACGAGTGTTTCGCTGAGCTTCGCCTGGATCCAGCTCGGCGGACTGCGAGTCGGTAAGGATGAATCGCCGTATGACGCGTTTATCGGCTACGCCGGCAACGTCATTCAGGACACGCTGATCCATTACGGCCAGAAAGATACCAACGTTGTCAGCTACTATTTCGACGCCGGCAGCGGCATCACGGGCGTGATTTCGCTCGAAGAAGGATCGGACACTACGGGCTCCACGGGCATTTCCGGCACGATCGACAGCTATGTTCCCCATGTGGTCGGCGGCTTGAAGTACAAGGGCGACTGGGGTGCGATCACCGGCGTCGTCGCTTATGACAGCAACTACGAGGAAGTGGCCGGCAAGGTCCGCCTGGATGTCAATGTCAGCAAAGAGCTGTCGCTGTTCATCATGGGCGGCTATGGTACCGACGACAATCTCAACGATCCGGCCTACGCGATCCCAGGTCGAGGCCGCGGCTTCTACAAGCCGTGGGGCGGCAACTGGGCTGTCTGGGGCGGCGGCACCTACAAGTTCAACGAAAAGACTGCCTTCAACCTTCAGGTCTCGGCTGATGATGCCAAGAACGCCGCCGTCGCGGCAAACATAGCCTATACGATCGTTCCCGGCTTCACGATCACGACCGAAGTTGACTATGTCCACGACGGCAAGTTCGGCGACGCCGACGATTTCAACTGGACCAAGGCCGACAAGAAAAACAGCGTCGGCGGCATCGTCCGCTTCCAGCGCTCGTTCTGATCGACCCTACCACCTCATACGGAAAGGGCCCGTGGCATCGCCGCGGGCCCTTTTGTTTGATCCCAAGCAGGGCCTTTGACGCGCCGGCCCGTCAATTCCCCGCCGTATAGGCCGCGATCGCCGCCATGTTGACGATGTCCGAGTCCTTGGCGTTCAGCGAGACGATCTGGACCGGCTTGTTCAAGCCGACCAGCAGAGGGCCGATGACGGTCGAGCCGCCGAGTTCTTGCAGCATCTTGGTCGAGATCGAGGCGGAATGGAATGCCGGCATAATCAGCACATTGGCCGGGCCGGTGAGCCTGATGAACGGATATTGCGCCATGGAGCGCGGGTTCAGCGCCACGTCCGCCGCCATCTCGCCGTCATACTCGAAATCGACGCGGCGCTTGTCGAGGATGCGCACCGCCTCCTGCACGCGTTCGGAGCGCTCGCCCTGCGGATGGCCGAAGGTGGAATAGGCGAGCATGGCAATCCTCGGCTCGTAGCCCATGCGGCGGGCAAAACCTGCCGCCTCCTCGGCGATGTCGGCGATCTGCTCGGCGTTCGGCATGTCGTGGACGGCGGTGTCGGCGACCAGCACCGTCCTGCCGCGGGCGAGCACGATCGATACGCCGATCACGCGGTGGCCGGGCTTGGCGTCGATGATGCGGCGCACATCGTCGAGCGCGGTGGAATAGTTGCGGGTAACGCCGGTGACGATGCCGTCGGCATCGCCCAGCGCCACCATGCAGGCGGCGAAATGATTGCGGTCGTTGTTGATCAGGCGCTGGCAGTCGCGGAACAGGAAGCCTTTCCGCTGCATGCGTTCGTACAGATAGTCGGTGTAGATGCCGTTGCGGCGCGACAGCCTGGCATTGATGATCTCGATGCCCTGCTTGTTCAAGTCGATGCCGGCATTGCGGGCATTGTCCTTGATGACGTCGTCACGGCCGAGCAGGATCGCCGTGCCGAGCTTCTGGTTCACATAGGAGACGGCGGCGCGCATCACCTGCTCCTCCTCGCCTTCGGCGAAGACGATGCGCTTGGGCTGGCGGCGCACGCGGTCGTAGATGCGCTGCAGGGTCGAGGCGATCGGGTCGCGGCGGGCGGACAGTTCCTGCGCGTAGCGGTCGAGATCGAGGATCGGCTTGCGGGCGACGCCCGATTCCATCGCGGCCTTGGCCACCGCCAGCGGAATCGCCGAGATCAGGCGCGGATCAAACGGCACCGGGATGATGTAGTTGGGGCCGAATTTCGGCCGGTTGCCCTGATAGGCGGCGGCGACATCGTCCGGCACGTCCTGGCGCGCCAGCTCGGCCAGCGCCCTGGCCGCCGCGATCTTCATCGCGTCGTTGATGGTGGTGGCGCGCACATCCAGCGCGCCCCGGAAGATATAGGGGAAGCCCAGCACATTGTTGACCTGGTTGGGGTAGTCCGAGCGGCCGGTCGCCATGATGGCGTCGGTGCGGATCTCGGCCACTTCCTCGGGCGTGATCTCCGGATCGGGATTGGCCATGGCGAAGATGATCGGGTTCTTCGCCATCGACTGCACCATGGCGGTGGTCAGCGCGCCCTTGGCAGACAGGCCGAGGAAGACGTCGGCGCCGTCCAGCGCCTCGGCAAGGCTTCGCGCCTCGGTCTTGACCGCATGCGCCGACTTCCACTGGTTCATGCCTTCGGTGCGGCCCTGATAGACGACGCCCTTGGTGTCGCACAGGATGACATTTTCCGGCGCGAAGCCCATCGCCTTCATCAGTTCGATGCAGGCGATGCCGGCCGCGCCCGCGCCGTTGCAGACCAGCTTGGTGGTCTTCATGTCGCGGCCGGTGATCTCCAGCGCGTTGATCAGCCCGGCGGACGAGATGATTGCCGTGCCGTGCTGGTCGTCGTGGAAGACCGGGATATCCATCAATTCGCGCAGCCGCTGCTCGATGATGAAGCACTCCGGCGCCTTGATGTCCTCGAGATTGATGCCGCCGAAGGAAGGCCCGAGGAAGCGCACGCAGTTGACGAACTCGTCGGCATCCTCGGTATCGACTTCGAGGTCGATCGAGTCGACATCGGCGAAGCGCTTGAACAGCACGGACTTGCCTTCCATCACCGGCTTGGAGGCCAGCGCGCCGAGGTTGCCG
>NZ_RZSA01000282.1:0-6853 GCF_003998075.1 Mesorhizobium sp. M2A.F.Ca.ET.037.01.1.1
CCTCAAGCGATGCCCGCTTCATCTTCTGTGGCCATACCCACGTTCCAGCCATTTACTATGCTTTGCCCGGCAGACGGCCGGTTCATTTTCGGCCGCTGGACAATGTGGGGGCGCCCTTGTCCGAGCTTAGGCGGCATCTTGTCATCGTCGGGGCGGTCGGCCAGCCGCGTGACGGCAACCCGGCCGCCTGCTTCGCGCTTCTCGACACGGAACGGCGTGAGGTGACGATGGTGCGCGTTCCTTACGATCATGAAGAAACCGCCCGCAAGATTCAGGCGTCAGGCTTGCCCGGGTGGCTCGGCATGCGCTTGAAGATCGGCCGCTAGTCAACCTGGAGGCGATGGATGCAGAAGTTCGAGGCAGGGGCAAGCATCGATGGTTTCGAGCTCGTCGAGCGGCTTCAATCCGGCGGCATGGCAACGCTATGGCGCGCGAGAAATCCGAATTTCGATTTCCCGCTTCTGCTGAAGATACCGTTTCTCGACCCGGGCGGAGACGTTTCCGTCATTCTCGGCTTCGAAGCCGAGGAACTGATCCTCAAACGCCTGTCGGGTCCGCATGTGCCACGCTTCGCGGCATCCGGAAGCCTGGCGAAGGTTCCCTATATTGCCATGGAGTTCGTCGCCGGCATCGGTCTGGCGGAGCTGACGAACCGCGCGCCACAGCCGCCGGACGAGGTGGCAAGGATCGGCGCGGAAATCGCGAAGGCGCTCGCCGCCTTGCACCGCCAGAAGGTCGTCCACCTAGATCTCAAGCCTGAAAACATCATTCTGGCCGAGCGCGGCGCCGTGCTCCTGGACTTCGGCCTCGCCCGCCATGCGGAGCTTCCGGACCTTCTCGGCGAAGAGAGTTCCGTGCCGATGGGCACGGCAGCCTATATGTCGCCGGAACAGGTGCTGGGCGAGAGGTCCGATCCCGCAAGCGATATATTCGCGCTGGGCTGCATCCTCTATCAGCTCGCCACCGGCGAGGAGCCGTTCGGGCGTCCGGCCACCTTCGCGGGAATGAAGCGCAGGCTCTATCATGCGCCCAAGCCGCCGCGAGACATCGACAAGGCCGTGCCGAGGTGGCTGGAGGCCGTCATTGTTCGATGCATGGAAGTCGATAGATCCAGGCGCTATGGCGAAGCGGCGCATGTTCTTTCGGATCTCAGGAATCCCGATCAGGTTGTGGTCGCCAGGAAGAGCGCGCCATCGAAGGAACGGGCCTGGGGAGCGATCAGGAACTTCTTCCGCAGAACGGACGAGAAGTCGCTGGTTGGCAAGGCGGCGAGCTCGGCAGTGCGCGCCGGACCGCCGATCGTCTTGGCCGCGGTCGACCTTGCCAATGGAAGCGATGCGCTGGCCGGCGAGGTTCGCAACGAAACCGCGCGTGTCCTTGCGGCACGTCCGGATTCCTGGCTGGCCTGCGTGACCGTGTTGAAGACCGAGATTGTCGGCAAGACACCGGATGTCGATGAATCAGGGCGCCTTGTCTATCTGCAGCGGCTGGTCGCGCTGAAGGACTGGGCGCGTCCGCTGCATCTGCCGGAGGACCGCATAAGCTATCACGTGCTGGAGGCGGTCAGTCCGGCCGACGCGATCCTCAACTATGCCGAGCACAATGATGTCGGGCACATCGTTGTCGGCGCCCGATCCTCTTCGGCAATTCGCCGCCACCTCGGCAGCGTGTCGACCAAGGTCGTGGCGCGGGCCCTTTGCTCGGTGTCGGTCGTGCGCTTGAAAGCGGTCGAGGAGGAAAGGCGGCTGTCGCCGTGAAGTGGTCGGTGCTCTGCAAGCGAGCTTGACTTCGGCCTTGCCTGCCTGTCGACTGCTTGCAGAATTGCATTGGGCTTTGCGAGGGGCATTGTCCTGACATGGCATCGATCGACCAGCAACCCGCGGGGCGGCCGGACAGCGGGCTTTCCTTCATCCCAGTGGCCTGGCTCGTCATCGTCATGGGCCTGTCGGCCTATGGCCTGATCTCGAACTGGCGGCTGATCGGCGACTTCAGCCTGCCGGATAACGTCCTCTTCCTGATCTATGGCGGCCTCGCCGGCGGCGTCATCACCATTCTGTGGGGGCTGTACCTGCTTGGTCTCGCCTTCAACCGATCGGCCCGTTTCCCGCGCCACTACACGATCTGGCAGGTCGCCATCATCATATGGATCCTGGTCCGCCAGGCCTATGTGCTGCTGGTGTCCGACTTCGTGTTCTCGGCCGAGGGGCTGGGCTTCACCGTCGCCGAGATCGCCGTCGGCCTGCTCTGTATCTATCTCCTGCGCAACGGGGCCGGCGCAGAGACGGTCTACGCCAACCTGGAGACCGAGCGGCCGCCGGTCTTCGTCTCGATCTTCGCCGCGCTGCTCGGCATCATCCTTGGCGGCGTGATCGGCGCATTTGGTGGGTTCTTCGCCGGTTCGCTGATCGCGGACCTGACGCATATGAGCTGCTTCGAGGGCGCCTGCGGATTTTTCGCCGCTTTCATCGGGCTGGGCGGCCTGATCGTCGGCGCGATCGCCGGCGGCATTTTCGCAATCTGGCGGGTCAACCGGCGCGGGCCGCCGCGGGCTCGGTAATTTCAAGGTGTCAATTTCATGGGGGCCGCGATTGCGCGGGAACCACGCACGCTCTATGTCGATGGCGGGGTAGACGGGAGCCTTCCCGGGGAGAGCGTCGATGTTGCGTTTCATCTTTCGGCTGGCAGCCATGATAGCGCTGTCGATTTCGGTCATCATGGCGGTGATCGACACTACACGCTCGGTCGCCGCCTCCTCGCTGGTGATGACGCCGCTCAACGCAAGCTGGCTGGCGGTCTCGCCGGATACCCGGGCCGCCTTCGAGAGCTTCGTGCGCGCCAAGGCAAGTCCGCTGGTGTGGGACGGCGCCTTCGCCTGGGTGCTCGCGCAGCCTGGTTTCGCCGTGTTCGCGGTGCTTGCTTTCCTGCTCTACGCCATTGGCTACCGGCGCAGGCGCCGGGGCGCGGAATTCGCTCCAAGTTCCTGAAGGCTCTTGTTGCGACGCTATTCCGGGCGGAATGCTACGGCGAAACCGCCGAGCCTGCCGCTTCACTTTTCCTGGAATTGCTCAAAGAGCCGTGCCGGACCGCCGGTAACCGCTTTTTCCAACAGGTCAAAAATCCACGTGAATTTTGTTTCGCGCCGTGCCAGATTGGCCGCGAGCGGGAAGGGCAAACACTTCCTGCCTGGCATCGCCAGCCTGCCGGAGAACCGGGCAGGCAGGCGGCGCAAAACGGAAAAATAACCGACAGGGTGTGGATCACATGAAACGTATCGTTCTCGGCCTTCTGGCCGCAACCGCAATGGTTCTTCCGGCTTTCGCCGCGGACGTGCAGCCGGCCATCCTCTATGATCTGGGCGGCAAGTTCGACAAATCCTTCAACGAGGCCGCCTATCACGGCGCCGAGAAGTTCAAGACCGAAACCGGCGTCGCCTATGTCGAATTCGAAGTCTCGAATGCCTCGCAGCGCGAGCAGGCGCTGCGCCGCTTCGCCGAGGACGGCCGCAACCCGATCGTCATGGCCGGCTTTGCCTGGGAGGACGCGCTGAAAGCGGTCGCGAAAGACTATCCTGACCTGAACTTCGCCATCATCGACGATGCCGTCGACCTGCCCAATGTGCGCTCGCTGGTCTTTAAGGAGAACGAAGGCTCCTACCTCGTCGGCATCCTGGCGGCGATGGCATCGAAGTCGAAGAAGGTCGGCTTCATCGGCGGCATGGATATCCCGCTGATCCGCAAGTTCGAATGCGGCTATGTCGGCGGCGCCAAGTCGGCAGGTGCGACCGACGTCATCCAGAACATGACCGGCGACACGCCGGCCGCCTGGAACGACCCGGCCAAGGGCGGTGAGATCGCCAAGACCCAGATCGACCAGGGCGCCGACGTGGTCTACGCGGCGGCTGGCGGCACCGGCGTCGGCGTGCTGCAGGCGGCGGCGGATGCCGGCAAGCTCGGCGTTGGCGTCGATTCCAACCAGAACGGCCTGCAGCCGGGCAAGGTGCTGACCTCGATGATGAAGCGCGTCGACGTCGCCGTCTACAACGCCTTCATGGACGGCAAGAACGGCACCTTCAAGGGCGGCCTCCAGAATCTCGGCCTCAAGGAAGGCGGCGTCGACTACGCCATGGACGACAACAACAAGGCGCTGGTGACCGACGAGATGAAGGCAGCGGTCGAAAAGGCCAAGGCCGACATCATCGCCGGCAAGATCGAGGTGCACGACTATACCGCTGACAACAAGTGCCCCTATTGATCGGCAGCTGAAGCAGGGTTGAAACCGCCGGGCCAGCGCCCGGCGGTTTCGTTTTTGGCCGGGGGTGATGCGGCCGACGATCGAAGCCGTGGCCGAAGGCGACATCCTATAACGTCCCGACGAGATAGCCGAGCGCGAAGGCTGCCAGCAGGGCGAGCGCAATGACAAAACCAAGCCTGCCGCCAAGCGAATGCAGGCCGACGCCGTAGGGTTTGCGCTCGACCCGGTGGATCATCACCGGCGGCGGTTCGGCCTCGGGAGCGGCAATGCCGGCGAGCCGCGCCTGCATCTGCGGCAGTTCGGCAAGGCGTTGCGTGACCAGCTCCCAGCGATTGCCGCGCGCTCCGGGCGCCGCGGGATCAAGCGCGCGCAGGCGCTCGGCGAGCCGCAGCACCGTGTCGCGAAAGGCGGGATCGATCTCGAGGTCGCGCTCGGCGCGGGCGCGTTCTCTGTCGTTCATCAAGCCGAAGACATAGTCGCCGGCCCGGGCGACGCGGTCGCTTTCACTGGACATGGCCGTCTTTTCCCATGGCTCCTCACCAATGCGGCGGCTTGCTCACCGGCACGTCGGAGGCGGTCTGCTCCTCCAGTTCAAGGAACCGGTTGGTCAGGGCTGCAAGCTTGCGCTCCATGCGCTCGATCACCTTCCACTGTTCGGCGATCTGGCCGGACAGTTCCTCGATGGTCTTTTCCTGCTCGGCGGCGCGGATTTCCAGCGTCGTCAGCCGATCGTCAGGCGTGGCCATGCAAAACCGTTCCTTGCGAATATGAAGCCTTCACCCAAGCAGATATTGGTGGGATGCCCACGAGTACCCGCTTATGCTCAGTTGGTTCTCGCAGGTTCCGATCGCAAAACCGCGGGACACTTTTGCGGAACCTGCTCAGGTTCGAAATTGACAAGGGCGCGGGGATTTGTCGAGAGTGAACGGCCGATTGGCATAAGCGGGGCATCATGCTAGGCATTTTGACCAAGCGATAAAAATACTGAGTGGGACAGGCTGCATGGCGCAAGCCGCAATTGAGCTCATAGGCATCAACAAGAGCTTTGGCGCGGTGCGCGCCAACCGCGACATCAACCTGGAGGTCGCGCGCGGCACCATCCACGGCATTGTCGGCGAGAACGGCGCCGGCAAGTCGACGCTGATGTCGATCCTCTACGGCTTCTACCAGGCCGACAGCGGCGAAATCCGCGTCGGCGGCAAGCCTGTTTCGATCCACACCTCCAACGATGCCATCGCGCTCGGCATCGGCATGGTCCACCAGCATTTCATGCTGGTCGACAATTTCACGGTGCTGGAAAACGTCATCCTCGGTGCCGAAAGCGATGCGCTGCTGAAGAGCAGCATAACCAAGGCGCGCTCGGAGCTTGACCGACTGGAACGCGAATACGGCCTCGAGGTCGATCCCGACGCCGTCATCGAGGAGCTGCCGGTCGGCCTGCAGCAGCGCGTCGAGATCCTCAAGGCGCTCTATCGCGGCGCCGAGATCCTGATCCTCGACGAGCCGACGGGCGTGTTGACGCCGGCCGAGGCCGACCACCTCTTCCGCATCCTCAAGCAATTGAAGGACCAGGGCAAAACGATCGTGCTCATCACGCACAAGCTGCGCGAGATCATGGCGATCACCGACACGGTTTCGGTCATGCGCCAGGGAACGATGGTCGCGACCAGGACGACAAAGGAAACCACGGTCGGCGAATTGGCCGAGCTGATGGTCGGCCGGCGCGTGCTGCTCAGGGTCGAGAAGGGCCAGTCGGAAGCCGGCGCGGTGAAACTGTCGGTGAAGAACCTGACGGTGAAGGACCAGCGCGGCGTCACCATGGTCGACGACGTTTCGTTTGACGTGCGCGGCGGCGAGATCGTCGGAATTGCCGGCGTTGCCGGCAACGGCCAGTCCGAGCTGCTGGAGGCGATTTCCGGCATCAGGCATGCGGTCTCCGGCGAGGTGATGCTCGACGGCAAGCCGATCGACCTCACCGGCAAGGCCGATCCCGGCGAATTGCGCGACCGCGGGCTGGCCCATGTGCCGGAGGACCGCCACCATGTCGGGCTGGTGCTCGCTTTCGAGGAAAACGAGAATTCCATCCTCGGCTATCACGATGACGAGCGCTATCTGAAGGGGCCGTTCCTCGACGTCGATGTCATCATGGCCGACGCCAAGGACAAGATCGAGAAATACGACATCCGCCCCGCCAATCCGCGGCTGAAGACGGCCAATTTCTCCGGTGGCAACCAGCAGAAGATCGTGCTGGCCAGGGAAATGGAACAGGACCCCGGCGTGCTGATCGTCGGCCAGCCTACGCGCGGCGTCGATGTCGGCGCCATCGAATTCATCCACAAGCGGCTGATCGCCATGCGCGACCAGGGCAAGGCCGTGCTGGTGGTGTCGGTCGAGCTCGACGAGATCCGCTCGCTTTCCGACCGCATCCTGGTGATGTTCGCCGGCCGTGTCGTCGGCGAGCGCGGCCCCGAGGCGACCGAAGGCGAACTCGGCTTGCTGATGGCCGGCGTCGAGCACCAGGAGGCCGCCGAATGAGCACGCCCTATGCCAAGCTGCCGGCCTGGGCCGATTACGGGCTGATCCCGCTGATCAACCTGTCGGT
>NZ_RZSA01000283.1:0-6843 GCF_003998075.1 Mesorhizobium sp. M2A.F.Ca.ET.037.01.1.1
GACGTCAACGCCATCTCCTTCACCGGCTCGGTCGGCACCGGCAAGCGTGTCGCTGCGGCAAGCGTCGAGCACATGCGCAAGTTCCAGCTCGAAATGGGCGGCAAGAACCCGCTCGTCGTGCTAGATGACGCCGACCTTGCCGTTGCCGTCGACTGCGCCGTCAACGGCGCCTATTTCTCGACCGGGCAACGCTGCACCGCATCCTCGCGCCTGATCGTCACCGACGGCATCCACGATCGCTTCGTCGACGCGGTGAAGGAACGCCTAGACAAGCTCATCATCGGCGATGCGCTGGATGCCAAGACGCAGATCGGTCCGGTCGTCGACCAGACCCAGCTCAAGCAGGATGAGGATTACATTGCCATCGGCCGCCAGGAAGGCGCCGAGCTTGCCTTCGGTGGCGAGCGGCTGGAGCGCGGCACGCCGGGCTTCTATCTGAAGCCGGCGCTATTCGTCGGCTCCACCAATGCCATGCGCATCTCGCGCGAGGAGATCTTCGGTCCGGTCGCCAATGTCATCCGCGTCAAGGATTATGACGAGGCGCTGGCGGTCGCCAACGACACGCCGTTCGGTCTCACCTCGGGCATCTGCACGACCAGCCTGAAGCATGCGACGCATTTCAAGCGCAATTCCGAAGCCGGCATGGTCATGGTCAACCTGCCGACGGCGGGCGTCGACTTCCACGTGCCGTTCGGCGGCCGCAAGGGCTCGAGCTACGGTCCGCGCGAGCAGGGCCGCTACGCCATGGAGTTCTACACCACGGTGAAGACAGCCTATACATTCGCCGGCTAAAGCAATTCCAGGAAAAGTGTGAGCGGTTTTCCGTTCGGAATTGCGTAGAAAACAAGGGGATAGGGCGTTTCGCCGTTTCCGTGAAACGGTGAAACGCACTAGCCCAATTCGGGAGGAGATCGATGAGCGTGGCCGACATGACATGGCTGAACCCGCCGCCGCACCACGCGGTCGGCGACGGCACGCTCACCGTCCGCACCGGCAAGGACACGGATTTCTGGCGCGAGACTTTTTACGGCTTCTGGCGCGACAACGGCCATTTCCTCTACCGTCCCGTCGAGGGTGACTTCAGCGCCGAGGTCACCGTCAAGGGCGACTACAAGGTGCTCTACGATCAGGCGGGGCTGATGCTGCGCCTGAGCGAAACGCACTGGATCAAGGCCGGCATCGAATACACCGACGGCCTGGCCTATTTCTCGGTCGTCGTGACCAACGACACCTCCGACTGGTCGCTGGTCGCCATCGCCGCCGGCAAGGACGGCGTCAGGATCCGCTTGACCCGTCACGCCGAGGCGATCCGCATCCAATATATGGATGCCGCCGACGGCCATTGGAAGCCGGTGCGGCTGGCCTACTTCCCGGTCTCGAAATCGGTCGATGTCGGCATGATGTGCTGCTCGCCGCAGCGCGAAGGATTCGAGGTGACGTTCTCCGATTTCGCCATCGGGCCGGCGATTTCCAAGGATTTGCACAACTGACATCGGGAGCGGTTGTGGACAAACCCACCCTTCTCTTGCGCACGCTGACGAAGCTGTTGAGGTCGAAAACTGTCGCCGCCGGCGCAGGTTTCCGCCCGGATTTGCGCTTGGCTATTCTGATCAGACCGGCGCCGGGACGCGGCCATTGGCAGGCCTTTCGTCCTCGGCCGGAACGGCCACCCTGCGGCGCCGGAAAGCCGGCAACGGGGTCAGCCTGAACAGGCCGTAATAGACGATGAAGGACGCCGTGAAGTAGGGGCCGAGCATCTCGACCTCGAAGAAGGAGCGGATCAGCATCAGTCCGATCGCGCCGGCAAGCACCACCGAATCGGCGCTCCAGTCGCCGAACACCACTTTCGACACATGGCCATAGAAAGCGCGCAGGATGACCAGCGCCAGCAGGGTGACGCCGATGAAGCCGATTTCCACCAGCGTCTCGACATAGGTGTTGTGGAAGTGGAAGCCCGAGCGGGTCGAGATATAGAATTCCGCCCACAGCCGCTCCGGATCGGCAAAACCCTGCACCCAGTAGGCGGCGTAGCCATAGCCGAGCAGCAGATGCTGCTGCGCCGCCTCCCAGCCCTGCTCCCACAGATAGGTGCGGCCGGTGAGCGTCGAATCCTTGCCGAAGATGCCGAGCACGACATCCAGCAGGCCGAGATTGAGCGCTGCCACGACAGCCGTCACCAGCGCGCCGGCGCCGACAACGAACAGCACGCGGCGATAGCGCAGCGACAGCACCTTGCTCATGGTGAGCAGCGACACGACGCCGATCACGGCCGGCAGCGAGGCCACGGACGTCGCCGAATGGGCGATTGCCAGCATGTAGACCGACAAAAGCATGATTGGCGCGGTCCAGGCGAAGCCAAGCCAATTGCGCCGATAGAAGACCAGGAACGCAAGGCAAAAGAAGATGCCGAGCGAGGCGAAGAAGCCGACCTGGTTCTTGGAACCGAAGGCGCCGACGAAATTGACGGTGCCGTCCATGATGTCGAGCGCATAAGCGCCGACTTTCATTGAATAGAGCAGAACGACGAAGATACCGATCAGCGAGCCCACCACCAGCGTGCGCACGCTGATGGTGCGCGCCGCGACATAGGCGCAGACGATGTGCGAGCTATATTGCACCGCCGCGCGCGCGCTGATGCCTGCCGCCTGGGACCAGAACACCGAGAGGCAGACATAGAGCGCAAGCGTGATCGGCAGCCACGCCGCGGAAAGCCTCCAGGTGAAGCGCCGGTAGTCGACGAACAGCAGCGGCAGCCAGACGGCATAGTAGGCGAGGATCAGGATCTGGCCGAAATTGGGCGAATAGGCGAAGGCGATCACGGAAATCGCGACCGCGAAGGCGCCGTAGGTCTCGTTGCGATCGGGATCGATCAGAATGGATTTCGGAATCTTCATGCCGGATTTTGTCCGTTGAGCCCTTCTTGAGTGAGCCGCGCTAAGCCACGGCTCGCGCGCGCCGCATCTGCCGCTGCAGGAAGCGCCGCACCGGCTCGTCATAAACGCGCGTGGCGATGTCCGCGATCGCGACGACCGAGGCCGCCTTGACGATACCGAACCAGGGATGGTGCGCGAAAGGATCGATGGAGAAAGCCTTGCCGGCTCCGGCGATGATCATCAGCATCGGCGTGTGGATGATGTAGATCGGGTAGGAAATCCGCCCGAGCCAGCCATAGATGCCTGACAGAAGCGGTGCGGTCGGCGCCACCGCGCCGGTCGCCACCATGATCGGGAAGACGATGACGATTGCCGCAAGATCGTAGACAACGCGCGCGCCGCCGGCCGGTGCGAGGGCGAAGACGGCAAGGGTGAGCAGGATCGCGCCCTCGACCCACAAGCCGCGCCGCAGGAAGCCGACGCTGCCCTGCCAGCGCGCCATGGAGCGGCAAAGCAGCACCCCGAGGAAGAACGAGAAGGTGACGCGCGGCAGCCCGCTGACGATGGTCTTGCCAGTCATGCCGAAATCCAGCGTGCCGGCGAAAACAGAGGCAGCGACGAGCAGGACGAGGCTGACCACGACGATCCCCGTCAGCACGCGCCGCGACAAAAGGACGAACACCGCGACATAGGCGATGTTGACGATCAGCTCGAAGAACAGCGACCACGAAGCGGGGTTGAGCGGGAAGATCGTGTGATAGGCGTCGCTGACCAGCGGGATGAAGAACATGCCTGTCGTCAGCTGCAGGCCGATCTCGGACAGCGGCATGTACTCGGCCGGCATCAGCCTGTTCTTGGCCAGCAGATAGAAGAAGCCGAGCAGCGTGCCGGCGAGATAAAGCGGATAAAGCCGGATCAGGCGGATCGCCACGAACGAGCCGAAGCCCATGCCGTTCTCGATCTTGCGGTCATAGGCATGCGCTATGACGAAGCCGCTCAGCAGGAAGAAAAGGTCGACCGCGAGATAGCTCGACGGCAGCACCTTGCCGTCGGCCAGGAACGGCGAGAAGTGATAGAGCATGACGCTGATCGCCGCCACGCCGCGGATGGCGTCGAGGTTCAGATACACGTGACGCGGGGCTGCGGGCTGCATGTTATGCCTTCAAGCGGTCCAAAACAGATCGCCCGCCCCCGCCGTGACGCGGACGAGCCTGATGTGTCCCTCCCGCCTCCGTTCCTCGGTTCGCTGCGTGCAAGCCGTGGCCGGCGACGCTACTGGCTGGTCGTCGGCGCCAGCTTCACCTTGATCACGTCGCCCGGCAGCACAGGCGTGTCTTCCTTGGCCTCGATCTCGCTCGTCTTGCCGTCGGCGACCCGCACCAGCGAATAGAGCAGGGGCGGTTCTTGACTGCCGGTGAGAGCGGCAGTCGTTGCTGGATCCGACGCCTGAGCGATCAGGCCCTTCTGCATGCCGACCCTCAAGGCCGCCTCGTTGAGGTTCGTCTCCGTTTGCTGCCGATCGGCAGTGAGGCTCGAACCCAGCGTGTTACGGGCATCGATGGCGTCCTGCTCTGCCTTGCTGATCGACTGCTTGGCGGTGAGGATAGCCGTCTCGTAGTCCAGGATCTTGCCTTGCAGGTCGGCGACCGTCTGCTGCGAGGAAAGCAATCTCGCATTGGCAATCAGCCCTTTCTGCGCCAGCGGACCGATGCTGTTTGCCTGCTGCTCCGCCAGATCGACCTGCTTCTGCTGGTTGGCGATCTTCTTTTGCAGCGATTCGATTTCCGACTGCAGAACACCCTTCAACTGGTCGAGCGCATCGAGCTTCAGCTTCAGCGACTTCTGGTCGGAAACCAGGATCGCCGTTTCGTCGGCGACGATGGTCGGTAATCTCGAATCGCCCTGGATTTCCTGGGGCACCTCGAAAGTCGTTTTCCCCGCCAGGTCGGCGTCGATGCGGGCTCGCTTGACCATCAGCCGCAAGCGCTGGTCGTCATAGATGTCATAGCTGCCCTTGGCGGTGATCAGATCCTTTTCGATCTGCGGGCCGTTGTCGGCATTGCGCCGAATGCCGCCGGCGATGCTGATTGCCTTGAGCACCGTCAGATCGGGCACGAAGGGAAACTGGCCGGGATTCTGGACTTCACCCGAAATGTAGAACGGCCGGAACTGCGCCATCTCGACCGAGGCTTCCGGCTTGTCGGGCAGCGCTAGCTTACGCTGCAGCGCGAGCCCGATCGCCGAGGCGATCTCGGCCGTCGTCTTGCCGGCGGCCTGCATGTCGCCGACGAACGGCACCGAGAGCGTCCCGCCCGGACCGACCGAATATTCGCCGTTGACGGCCGACCAGTCGCGGAACGTGCCGTCGACCGTCTGCCATTCGGCGACGCGGATGTTGAGCTTGTCCTGCGGGCCGAGCTGATAGTCGCCGGCGGCGGCGAATTGCGGCATGGCCAGTGACGCCGCAAGCAAGAAGCCCGCGACGCGGGCTGGTGTCCGAGATATGAGACTGCAGGCGAAAGACAGTCCGAAGAGGTCTTTTGTCAAATGAACGTTTCCGATCCGCTTTGGCCCCATCCGCCCGAATGAGATCACTGCCGGATGCCTACCCCGGTTGCCGCGGGGCAGGCCTGTTGGTCGATAGTTCCGGTCAATAGCTGCCGCGCGACATCCACACGGCAGGAACTGTCTTGAAGATGATGCGAATGTCCTCGAACAATGACCAGTTCTCGACATAATGGCGATCGAAGGCGACCCGCGTGTCATAGGATACGTCGTTGCGGCCGCTCACCTGCCACAGCCCGGTGAGACCCGGACGTGACTTCAGGTAATAGACGGCGGCGCTGCCATAGATTTCCAGCTCGTCGCGCACGACCGGGCGCGGGCCGACAAGGCTCATGTCACCCTGCAGGATGTTGAGGATCTGCGGCAGCTCGTCGAGGCTGAGCTTGCGAAGCACCGCGCCGACGCGGGTGACGCGCGGATCGTTCTTCAGCTTGCGCGTCGCGATCCATTCGGCGTTGGCCTCCGGATTGGCCGCCAGATAGGCGGCAAGCACGCGCTCGCCGTCCGGCACCATGGTGCGGAATTTGAGGCAGGAGAAAATCCTGCCGCCACGGCCGATTCGCTTGTGGCCGTAAAAGATCGGACCGTTGTCCGAAAGCTTGACCAGCAAGGCGACCATCAGGAAAAGCGGGCTGAGCAGAACCAGCCCTGACAGGGAACCGACGATATCGAAGCTGCGTTTGAGCAGACCGCCGATGGGGGGTGGAAAATCAACGCCGACCTGCGCAAAACCCGCATTAGCCGACTTGGCGACATCCCTCATGCAGAAGCTCCATACGTTGAACGGATGGTTTACGGCAAGATATCAAAAAAATGCTGCAGCGCAACACACAATTTCCCATCGCGCTGAAATGTTCACGTCATGAATTGACCAAATAATAAACCTTCCCTGCCCAAATTTTCACCTTTGTGGCGCGTTTATGACAAGGTGACAGAAAACCAGGAAAATGTAGTCCGCCTTTCAGGCCTTTTTTGGACAGTTCGTTCTTTGCTGCAGACGAAACGCGGTTGCATGGCACCGGAAGCACTCGCAACGGTAAGTTATTCAGGTAAAATACTATTCAAAGTCGCGGGTTTGACTGAGCCGAGAAAAGCGGCATTGAATAGCCGCTCAAGCCGCAGTGTGCGACGCAGCATGGCAGAGTCGATCTCGTAAAATCATTGGAAACCATACCTGCCGGGCCTTGCTCCGATCAGCCCGCCTTAATAGAGTCGCAAATTGTTCCTGTCATAGTCTGCATGGGTAAGGAAGGCCGGAAGCAACCGGCCGGATTGGGCAGCCAGAAAGAGCTCTTTGGCGCAACGGGGAGTTACGCGGGTGGGTAAGTCGCAGCTTCTGCATGCTCGTCTCGGTTGAGAGGCCGGCGAACATGTCTCTGCCAAATTGGCAGAGACATGTTCGCCG
>NZ_RZSA01000284.1:0-6835 GCF_003998075.1 Mesorhizobium sp. M2A.F.Ca.ET.037.01.1.1
GCTCTCCAATGCAGTGAAGTTCACCGGCCAGGGCGGCAAGATCACGGTCCGGGCACGCAACACGTCGGGAGCGCTACTGCTCACCATCGAGGACAATGGCTGCGGCATCCCCAAGCATGCGCTGAGCAAGCTCGGGCGGCCGTTCGAGCAGGTGCAGAACCAGTTCTCCAAGAACCACACCGGCTCAGGCCTTGGCCTCGCCATCTCGCGCTCGCTGGCCGAGCTGCAGGGCGGCGCGCTGAAGATCCGCTCGACCGAAGGCGTCGGCACCATCGTGTCGGTGCGCATCCCGCTGAAGAAGGCGCCGGCCACGGTGAAGGTCGCGGCTTAGGTCAGAGCGGTTCACCGGCGGACCACGCCCGCTGTGCTGCCCAAAACAGGGGAAAACGTCCACTTCGGGTTCTATTGCAGAATTGCTAATATTACGATTGGCTCAGCCGGCTTGCCCCCGCGCCGGTCAGGCCCGGCGGTTGGTCGAACCCACCCCAACGAACTGGGCCGCTAAACTGAGCTAGTAGGGTTTAGATCGTTTACGGCTGCCGACGCCGGGCTCGCCTCGGCGCGTTTCGATGCCCGTCTATAGACCAAGCCGACGACGAGCCGAAATATCCGACCTGCAGAATGACCATGGCCAGCATTGCCCATCCGAGCGCCGTCCAGACGGAACCAGTTTCCATGTCAGCCCAGATCGCCACCATGAATGACGCCGCGAACATGCCCACCAAGAATTTCTGAAGATCCATAGTTGCCCAGCGCCCCAGGTTTTGGCGATTTTGGGGGGCTTTCAAGTCAGCCGTTGAAAGAACCCGCCGCTCCATTTGCGGAGCGGCGAGGCCCCCCTTCGTCGGGGTGATGATTGACCCCGGCATTGCTGCAGTGCAATTGCGGTGCCAGACCCATTGACCCATTACGGGACGCCTCTGCCAATGGCGCAAGGCCGGATCGCCGATTAATATTAACTGTGACTAATATGCCACCCGGGAATCTCATGGCGACGATACGGTTGATGGCAACACTCCCGCGCGTAGCAGACGATCAAAATCTCTCCTGACCTTCCGCGACGTCTCCTTGAGATGCGCTTCCAGCACAGCGAAATCCGGCAGGTCGGTGACCGCCAGCAGCAGGTCCGAGAGGCCCGGCGGGACATCGTCGCGCTGGAACTCGCCGGTGAGGCAAAGCCTGATCATCTGGGTCAGGGCCAGATAAAGCCGGTAGGCTTCGCCAAGCTCTTCGCGGATGTCGCCCCCCGCGAAACCCGGAGCCAGCCGCGCCAGAATGTCGGCTGTCGCCGTCACCCGGCGGCCGGGCTCGACATTGCCGGTGATGGTCGCGACTTGGGCGATGAATTCGAGATCGATCAGTCCGCCGGGGATCAGCTTGATGTCCCAGAGGTCGCGCGGCGGCTTTTCCTTTTCGATCAGCGCGCGCATCTCCGAGGCTTCGGCTTTCACCTTGGCGGCGTCGCGCGGCTGCGCCAGAACCGCCGCCACCTCTTCGTCGAGCTCGGCGCAGAGTTCGGCATCGCCGCCGATGGCGCGCGCCCTCGCCAGCGCCATGTGCTCCCAGGTCCAGGCATCCTGGCGCTGATATTTCTTGAACGCGTCGATATGGGTGGCGACCGGCCCCTTGTTGCCGGAGGGGCGCAGGCGAAGGTCCAGTTCATAGAGCACGCCTTCGGCGGTCGGCGCCGAGACGGCGGCGATCAGGCGCTGCGTCATGCGGGTATAGTAATGCGACGGCGCCAGCGGCTTGTCGCCGTCGGACTCTTCGGCATCCGCGTCATGGTCATAGAGCAGGATGAGATCGACATCGGAGCCGGCGGTGAGCTCGCGGCTGCCGAGCTTGCCCATGCCGAGCAGCGCCACCCTACCCCCGGCGATGCTGCCATGGCGCTGCGCGAATTCGGCGATCACCGCTTGAAGCGCCGCCTCGATGGTGAGGTCGGCGAGATCGGAAAAGGCACGCCCCGCCCGCGCCGGATCGATCGAGCCGGCAAGCAAGCGCACGCCGATCAGGAATTTCTGCTCGGCGGCAAAGATGCGCAGGCGATCGAGCACGTCCTCATAGGCGTGGTCGCCCTCGATGAAGGCGGCAAGGCGGGCCGAAAGATAGGCGCGATCCGGCAATTCGGTGAGCAGCGCCGGGTCGAGCAGCCCGTCAAAAACATGCGGGCGGCGCGTGATGATGGCCGCCAGCCGTGGGGCAGCGCCCATGATCGTCGCCATCAGCTTGAGCAGCGCCGGGTTCGATTGCAGCAGCGAGAAGAGCTGGATGCCCGCTGGCAGGCCGGCAAGGAACTCGTCGAAGCGGATCAGCGCCTCGTCGGCGCGTCGCGTCTGGCCAAAGGCTTTGAGCAGCGCCGGCGTCAGTTCGGTCAGCCGCTCACGCGCTTCGGCAGACTGGGTGACGCGGTAGCGGCCGAAATGCCAGCCGCGGATGACGCGACAGATGTCGCTCGGCCGCTGAAAGCCCAGGCGATGCAAGGTCTGCAGCGTGTCAGGATCGTCGACATCGCCGGTGAAGACCAGATTGCCGATACCGGCCGACAGTTCGGGAGCGGTTTCGAACAGCGCCGCATAGTGCCGCTCGACCTGCTGCAACGAGGCGCGGAAGGCCTGCGTGAAATCGGCCTCGCCGGCAAAGCCCAGCATCAGCGCAATGCGTTCCAGCCCCTCGTCGCTGTCGGGCAGGATATGCGTCTGCTCGTCCGCCACCATCTGGATGGCGTGCTCGACACGGCGCAGGAACCAGTATTGCCGGGTGAGCGCATCGCGCGCATCGGCGGTGATCCAGCCGCGCGCGGCGAGCGCACCCAGCATCGGCACCGTCTCGCGGCCGCGCAGCTCCGGGAAGCGGCCGCCGGCGATGAGCTGCTGGGTCTGGACGAAGAACTCGATCTCGCGAATGCCGCCGCGGCCGAGCTTCACATTGTGGCCCTTCACCGCGATCTCGCCATGACCCTTATGGGCATGGATCTGGCGCTTGATCGAGTGGACGTCGGCGATCGCGGCATAGTCCATGTATTTGCGCCAGACATAGGGCTGCAATTCCTTGAGGAAGGCGGCGCCGGCGGCAAGGTCGCCGGCAACTGGGCGCGCCTTGATCATGGCGGCGCGCTCCCAGTTCTGGCCGCGCGCCTCATAATAGCGAAGCGCGGCCTCGACCGGGATCGCCAGCGGCGTCGAGCCTGGATCGGGACGGAGCCTGAGATCGGTGCGGAAGACATAGCCGTGCTCGGTGCGGTCCTGCAGGATTCGCACGAGCCGCCGGGTGAGCCTGGAGAACAGCTCGGTCGCGTCGAGCGGGTCGATGACGGCCGGCGCTTCCGGATCGAAGAAGACGACGAGGTCGATATCGGAGGAAAAATTCAGCTCATGCGCGCCGAGCTTGCCCATGCCGAGCAGGATCCAGCCTGAATCCTTTGCCGGCACCGCCGGCTTCGGCAGCTTGAGCTTGCCTTGCCGGTGCGCGTCGAGCAGCAGGAAATCGACGGCGGCGTTTGTACAGGCGTCGGCCAAATCGCTGAGGCGGCGCACCGTCACGGAGGTCTCCGCCTCGCCCGAAAGATCGGCCATCGCGATCAGGAAATGCGCTTCCGTCTTCCATTGCCGCAGCGCCATCATCAGGCTCGATTCCGAGGCGTCGTCCGACTTGGCCGCGCCGCTGATCGCTTCGCCGATGGCGCCGAGCCGCGCTTCGATCGTTCCATCGAACAGCGTGTCGAGGATTGCCGGCCGGCGGCGCGCGACATCGCGCAGGAAGGGCGAGAGATCGAACACGGCCGCCAGCAGGTCCAGCGGCGGCCCCTCGCCCGCCAGGAATCCAGCGAGGCGGGAAAGCCCCTCCTCCTCGGCGGCGTCGGCGATCTCCGACAATTCGCGCCGGGCATGCTCCGTGTCCAGGGGCTGGAGCGCCAATGTCGGGCTAAGCCGGAATTCGGATTCGATTTTCTTCTTCGCCATTTGTCCGAACCATCAATGCGTCTCCCGCAACGGAAAACTCATGACCACGGACAATCCTGGATTGGCGGGCAAAAGATCAAGCCTGCCGTTGTGGAAAGTCATGATGGCCTTGGCGAGGCTGAGGCCGAGGCCCGAGCCCGGCTGCGAGCGGCTCTTTTCCAGGCGCACGAAGCGCTCGGTGGCGCGGGCACGATCGGCGTCGTCGGGAATGCCGTGGCCATTGTCGGTGACGGTAAGCTTGATTTCGCTTCCGGCGCGCTCCAGCGCCACACGCACTCTCGGCGTCTCGGCGGCGTCGGTCGAGTATTTGATGGCGTTGTCGACGATGTTGGACAGCGCCTGACCGATCAGCTCGCGGTTGCCGTTGATCGTGAAGGCCTCGGGGACGGTCGCCTCCAGCGTGACACCCGCTTCCTCCGCCACCGGCTCGTAGAGCTCGACGACGTCGCTCACCGTTGCGGCGAGATCGACCGGACCGGTCTGTTCCGAGGAATAGCCGGCCTCCAGTCGCGAGATCATCAGTATGGCGTTGAACGTCTTGATGAGCTGGTCGGACTCCGCGATCGTGCCTTCCAGCGCCTGGCGGTAGTCTTCCGTCTTGTGCCTGCCGGCAAGCGTCGCCTCGGCGCGGTTGCGCAGCCTGGTCAGCGGCGTCTTCAGATCATGGGCGATGTTGTCGGAGACCTGCTTCAGCCCCTCATTCAGCATGGCGATTCTGGCCAGCATCGCATTGAGGTTTTCCGACAGGCGGTCGAATTCGTCGCCGGCGCCGGTGACCGGCAGCCGTCCGCTGAGGTCGCCGCCCATGATGCGGCGGCTGGCATCGGACACGCTGTCGATGCGTTTCAGCGCGGCGCGCCCGACGAAGAACCAGATCAGGAGCCCGCCCAGGCCCATCATGCCGAGCGCCAGCGTCAGTGCCCTGCTGATGACGGCGCGGAAGCGCTCGGGCTCGCCGAGGTCGCGGCCGACCAGCATGATCATCTGGTTTGGTAGTCGCAGCACCAAGGCGATGGCGTTGTGGCCCTTTTCGCCTGTCGATTGGGGAGTGCTGTTGTCGCCGGCCTGGGGCGCGGACTGGTCGGTAGCTCCACTGCGCAACCGGTCGAGCTCGCCTTCGCCGAAGCGCTGGTAGGAGAAGGGCTCGGTCGTCCAGCCCTCGGTCTCGATGACGCCGGGCTCCAGGCTCTGCACGTTGCCGGTCAGGATCTGGCCGTTGGCGTCGGCGATGAGATAGAGGTTGGCGCCGGGCTGGCGCGAGCGGTTTTCGACGACGCGCACCAGCACGGGCAGGCCGCCGCGCTGATAGGCACGGGCGAGGCCCAGCACCTCGTCGTTGATGGTCTCCTGCGTCTGCGCGGTCAGCATGCGCGCCGACAGCGACGTCATGTAGAAGACGAGCAGCACCGCGCAAAGCGCAAAAAGCAGAAGATAGAGCGCCGAGAGCCGGGCCGCCGTCGTCTTCATGATGGCCGGCAGGGAAAGAGCCATTTTGCTCCTTAACCGCCTTTCAGCATGTAGCCGGCGCCGCGGATCGTGTGCAGGATCGGCTTGTCGAAGCCTTTTTCGATCTTGCCGCGCAGGCGCGAGACATGGACGTCGATGACGTTGGTCTGCGGATCGAAATGATAGTCCCAGACATTTTCCAGAAGCATGGTGCGGGTCACCACCTGGCCGGCATGGCGCATCAGATATTCGAGCAGGCGGAACTCGCGCGGCTGCAGCGTGATCTCGCGCCCCGCCCGCTTGACCGAATGCGACAGCCGGTCGAGATCGAGGTCGCCGACGCGGTAGACGGTCTCGGATTCGCGCGCGCCGGCACGGCGATTCAGCACCTCGACGCGGGCGAGCAATTCGAAAAAGGCGTAGGGCTTGGTGAGATAATCGTCGCCGCCGGCGCGCAAGCCGGTGACGCGGTCGTCGACCTCGCCCAGGGCGGACAGGATCAAGACCGGCGTGGTGTTGCCGCGCGAGCGAAGCGCGGCGATCACCGACAGGCCGTCACGGCGCGGCATCAGGCGGTCGACCACCATCACGTCATAGTCGCCGGCGTCGGCCAGCGCGAAGCCGGTCTCGCCGTCGCCGGCGACATGGGCGGTGTGGCCTGCCTCGACGAAGGCTTTCTGCAAGTAGTCCGCCGCCTCGCGATCGTCTTCCATGACGAGAATCTTCATGGAGCCGTTATACGCGATTTCATCGGAGGTTTGAGGGGCAGTCATTGCGTCCTGCTTTGCCTTCATTAGTCGCATGTCTTCTTCCCAAAACCGGCAACCACTTTTGGGCGACATGCGATAAAGCGGCAGCGGGTGATGGGAAACCCGCTGCCGCCAGGAGCGAAACACGGTGACTGACTTACGTGCTCGGCCCCATGTTTCCCCACGGCGGCTCGGGGGTGTTGATACGGCCATGGGGAAAGCTGAACGTCTTCTAGTGGCGCATGGTCCTTTCCGAAAACCCCCATGGGATTTCCGGGGTCATGCGCGGCATGTCAGCCCTTGCCGACCGGCAGCGCGACGAAGCGGTTCGAGTCGTCGCGGGTGATCTGCATCAGCACGGCCTTGCGGCCGGCCTTGGCGGCATCGGTCATCGCCTTGGAGACGTCGTCGGTGGTGTTCACCTCGTTCGAATTGATCGAGGTGATGACGTCGCCGGGCTGGATGCCGCGGTCGGCCGCGTCGCTGTCGGGATCGACATCGGTGACCACGAGTCCCTTGCCGTTTTCGGCCTTGGTGACGGTCAGGCCGAGATCGGCAAGCGTGTCGGGCTTGGCGGCAGGCGCCGACTGCTTGCTGTTGTCGTCGTTCGAGGCCTGCTTGTCGCTCGCGGGCAGCGTGCCGAGATCGACCTTGACCGTCTCGTCCTTGCCGTTACGC
>NZ_RZSA01000285.1:0-6813 GCF_003998075.1 Mesorhizobium sp. M2A.F.Ca.ET.037.01.1.1
TTCGGGCCCTGGAAGCGGATCACGGCGACGAAGTCGCCGGTGAGCTGGCCGGCCTTGAAGGCGTCGTTCAGGCCTTGCTGGCTGTCGAACACTTTTGCCGGCGCCTCGATGATGCGGCGTTCCGGTTTGACGGCCGAGGTCTTGATGACGGCATGGCCGAGATTGCCTCCAAGCACTTTCAGGCCACCGGTCGGCTGGAAGGCTTTCTTGACCGGCGCCAGCACCTTCTCGTCGCCGCTCACGAGCGGCGCCGCTTCGCGCACCACGCTGCCGTCCTCGCCAAGCCTCGCCTCGACCGCGTAGGGCCGCAGGCCTTCACCCCACACCGTCTGCACGTCCTCATGCAGCAGGCCTTCGTCGAGCAGCTCGCGGATCAGGTAGCCGAGCCCGCCGGCAGCATGGAAGTGGTTCACGTCGGCGAGCCCGTTCGGATAGACGCGCGCCAAGAGCGGCACGGCTTCCGACAGGTCGGAAATATCCTGCCAGGTCAGCGCGATGCCGGCGGCCGCGGCCATGGCGATCAGGTGGATCGTATGGTTGGTCGAGCCGCCGGTGGCGTGCAGGCCGACCACGCCGTTGACGATCGAACGCTCGTCGATCATGCGCCCGACCGGCGTATAGGCATTGCCGAGCGCGGTGATCGCCAGCGCCCGCTTGGCCGCTTCCCTGGTCAGCGCGTCGCGCAGCGGCGTGCCCGGATTGACGAAGGAGGCACCCGGCGTGTGCAGGCCCATGATCTCCATCAGCATCTGGTTGGAATTGGCGGTGCCGTAGAAGGTGCAGGTGCCAGGCCCATGATAGGACTTGGACTCCGCTTCCAGCAGTTCGGCGCGGCCGACCTTGCCTTCGGCATAGAGCTGGCGGACCTTGGCCTTCTCGTCATTCGCGAGCCCGGTCGTCATCGGTCCGGCGGGGATGAAGACGGCAGGCAGATGGCCGAAGGTGAGCGCCGCGATCACCAGTCCGGGCACGATCTTGTCGCAGACACCGAGGAAGACGGCGGCGTCGAACATATTGTGCGACAGGCCGATCGCCGCCGCCATGGCGATGACATCGCGCGAGAACAGCGACAATTCCATGCCGGGCTGGCCTTGGGTGACGCCGTCGCACATCGCCGGCACGCCGCCGGCCACCTGGGCGATGCCGCCCGCTTCCCGCGCGGCTTCCTTGATCAGCGCCGGGAAGGTCTCGAAGGGCTGATGCGCCGACAGCATGTCATTGTAGGAGGTGATGATGCCGAGATTCGGCACGCGGTCGCCGCCGAGCGCGATCTTTTCCGACGGGCTGCACACGGCAAAACCGTGGGCGAGGTTGCCGCAGCCCAGCACCGCCCGATTGGCGGTATTGCTTGACGCTCCGGCGATGCGGCCGAGATAGGCTTCTCGCCCGGCTTTTGAACGTTGGCGGATGCGTTCCGTGATGGCTTCGATATCGCGTCTGGCTGTCATGGTCCGTCCTTTCAAGCCCGGTAAGCGTCCTCCCCTGCCACCGGGCTGTCCTCAAATGAAATCAGGGTGCCCAGAACACCTCTATCCGTCCCGGCGCCGCTTCGAGCACGCTGCGGATGGGCTTTTTCGCGCCTGGACCCATCGCGCCGTTGAACGCTGTGCGCTTGTCCTCGCCTTCGATATGGAGCGCGACGAAGCCGGCCGCGACGATGCGCGCCATCGAGAGCGTCAGCCGCGGCTCGCCCCCGCTCGCCGCATGCACCGGCAGCACGATGCGCTGGGACGCGGGATCGAGCAACTCCTCGAGGTTGCCGGCATCGGGAAAGAACGAAGCCGTGTGGCCGTCGCCGCCCATGCCGAGAATGACCACGTCGAGCGGCCAGGGCAGCGACCGCAGCGCTTCGCTATCCGCCGCCGCGGCGTCCTCGATGCTTGCCGCCTCATGGTAGAGCGGCACGAAGCGCGCCGCCGCGGCCTTGTTCTGCAGCAGGTTCGCCGCCACCAGCCCGGCATTCGATCGCGGCGAGGACGGCGGCACGAAGCGCTCGTCGACCAGCGTCACAATAACCTTGTCCCAGGCGATCGGCGTCGTCGAGAGCGCGGCGAACAGCTTCGCCGGCGTGGTCCCGCCGGACACGGCGAGCAGCGCGGCGCCGCGTTCCGCAACGGCCCTGGTCAACCGGTCCGCGATCTCACCGGCAAGCGCCGTCGCGAGATCCTGGCGATCGGCAAAGCCGTTCCAGCCGTAGCTGACCTCGCTCAATTGCTCTCGTGCCATGTCCGTCCGTCACGTTCGATAAGCGCGATCGAGGCCGACGGCCCCCAGGTGCCGGCCGTATAGCCCTGGGCCTCCTGCCTGGCGCTCTCCCAGGCGTTCTGGATCGGATCGATCCATTTCCAGGCCGCCTCGACCTCGTCGCGGCGCATGAACAGCGTCTGGTTGCCCCGCACCACATCCATGATCAGCCGCTCATAGGCGTCCGGCGCGCGCGTGTCGAAGGACTGAGCGAAGCTCATATCGAGCGAAATCTGGCGCAGGCGCATGCCGCCCGGGCCGGGATCCTTGATCATGATGTATTGTTTGACGCCTTCGTTCGGCTGCAGCCGGATCACGAGCTGGTTGGCGAAGATCGGTCCGGCGCTGTCGCCGAAGATCGAATAAGGGATCGGCTTGAACTCGATGACGATTTCCGAGACGCGGGTGGCGAGCCGTTTGCCGGTCCTCAGATAGAAGGGAACGCCGGCCCAGCGCCAGTTGCCGATCTCGGCCTTGATGGCCACGAAAGTCTCGGTGTTGCTATCCTTGCCGAGTTCCTCGACATATCCCTTGACGGGACCGCCCGCCGAGGCGCCGGCGCGATACTGGCCGCGCACCGTATGCTTGGGCGCCCCGTTGCCGTTGATGCGCTTCAGAGCCCTGAGCACCTTCAGCTTCTCGTCGCGCACGGCATCGGCGTCCATGGACGACGGCGTTTCCATGGCGACGAGGCAAAGCAGCTGCAGAATATGGTTCTGCACCATGTCGCGCAGCGCGCCGGCCTTGTCGTAATAGGTGACGCGGTCTTCGAGCCCGACGGTCTCGGCGACGGTGATCTGAACATGGTCGATATGCGCCGAATTCCACAGCGGCTCATAGAGCGCATTGGCAAAGCGCAGCGCCATCAGGTTCTGCACCGTTTCCTTGCCGAGATAGTGGTCGATGCGGAAGATCTGGCCTTCGTCGAAATCGCCGCCGACCGCGTCGTTGAGGGCGCGCGCCGAGCTGAGGTCGCGGCCGATCGGCTTTTCCAGCACGATGCGCGAATTCGGCGTGATCAGCTTGTGCTCCTTGAGCTTGTGCGAGATGTCGCCGAACAGCGCCGGTGCCACCGCAAGGTAGAAGGCGCGGATCCGGTCGCTGTCGCCGATCGCCTTCTTGAGCTCGCCGAAGCCGGCGCCTGTGGTCGCGTCAGCCGACACGTAGGAAAGCCGCGCCAAGAAAGTCTCAAGCTCCTTGGCATCGACATCCTCCGGTTTCACGTGCTCGGATATCGCCTTCTTGGCGAAGGTCCGGAATTCGGCATCGCTCATCTTCGCGCGCGACGTTCCGATGATGCGCGTCGGTTCGGAGAATTGATGGTCGCGCTGGCGATGGTAGAGCGACGGCAGGAGCTTGCGTTCCGACAAGTCGCCGGTGCCGCCGAAGATGATGAAGTCGAAGGGATCGACAGGAATGATCTGGCTGGTCATGGTCAGTCCGATTTGATGCCTGATGGCGGCAGCGTGGTTGGTATATTCTAATCGATTTAAATTTTCCAGTGCCATGGTGTCACAGGCAGGACCAATCGCTTGCACTTGCATCGGTCCACATGTTTCCCGACACTCGCGCGCTGCCGGCAGGCTTATCGGCAAGCCATGGCTTCCGGCAGCGTTCGCGCCTGCACCATAGAACGTGAATGTGACGAAAGCTAAGGGAGATGGCTGCGGAAATCCAATGAGCGGGAAAGCCATGCGTCTGGAAAACAAGGTCGCCATCATCACGGGTGCCGCGTCGGGCTTCGGCGAGGGCATGGCGAAACGCTTTGCCGAAGAGGGTGCGCGCGTGGTCGTCGCCGATCTCAACGCCAAGGGCGCGGAGCGGGTGGCCGACGAGATCGGCAAAGACGCGATCTGGACCCAGACCGACGTGTCCCTGCGCTCCGAATTCGACGAGATGATCTACGCCGCCAAGAGCGCGTTCGGCCGCATCGACATCATGGTCAACAATGCCGGCTTCACCCACCGCAACGGCGATATGCTGGGCGTCGACGAGGAAACCTTCGACCTGATCACCGCCGTCAACATGAAGGCGATCTACCATGCGGCGCTTGCCGTCGTGCCGATCATGGACCGGCAGGGGGGCGGCGTCATCCTGACCACGGCCTCGACCGCAGGGCTTCGGCCGCGGCCGGGGTTGACCTGGTACAATGCTTCCAAGGGCTGGGCGATCACGGCCACCAAATCGATGGCCGTCGAACTGGCGCCGAAGAACATTCGCGTCAACTGCCTTTGCCCGGTTGCCGGAGAGACCGGCATGCTGGAGAAATTCATGGGCGACGACACGCCGGAGATACGCGAGAAGTTCCGCGCCTCGATTCCGCTCGGCCGGCTCTCGACACCGCTCGACGTCGCCAATGCGGCACTGTGGCTGGCTTCGGACGAGGCCGCCTTCATCACCGGCGTGGCGCTGGAGGTCGATGGCGGCCGCTGTGTCTAAAGCATGTCTCCCGAAAATGGGAACCGGTTTCGGGATAAAGACATGCGTAAAACCAAAACCTAAAGCGCGGGGAGCGAGCCTGAAAGATCGCGACGCGCTTTAGTCGATGACGTGCGGCTTGAGTTTGACTTGACGATCCGGCGAAAGGCATAACGGTGCCTGGATGGGGCGGGTGCCATGAATGCCGGACTGCGGAGAATTCGCAAGGAACTGGGGCAACGCCTCAAGATCTACCGGGCGAGGCGTGCAAGGGCGCGGAGCAAGGCCACCTTCATCGGCGTAACCGGCAGCTCAGGAAAGTCGACCGCGGTGAGCCTGCTCGGGCACATTCTGGCCGGCCACGGGCGGACCTACACGCGGGTTCTGGCCAACACGATAAATTCACTGGTCAGCACACTTTACAGGCACATGAACAAGCACGGCGAGGTCGACTATGTCGTCTTCGAGGCGGGCGCCTCCGGCGTCGATACGATCAGGCCCATGGCACAGCTGCTCAAGCCGCATGTGGCTGTTGTCACGATGGTGCAGCTCGAGCATTTTTCCAGTTTCAAGGCCTTGGAGAACGTCGCTCGGGAAAAACGCGCTTTGGTCGAGGCGCTGGGGCCTGACGGGCTGGCGGTACTGAACGCCGACGATCCCAATGTATTGGCCATGGCATCCGGCGGTGCGCATCGCCTCGTCACGTTCGGCGAGTCGGAAACGGCCGACTATCGCGTCGCCGACATCAGCGCCGCCTATCCGCGCACGCTCAGCTTCACGCTTCACTGCCGGGCCGGGGTGTTGAAGCTCAAGACGCCGTTTCCGGGAGAGCATTTCTGGCTGCCGACGGCTGCCGCGGCCGCGACCGCTCTCGAGCTTGGCGTACCAGCGCGAATGGTGGAGGACAGGATCGCGGCATTCGAGCCGTTGGCGAACCGCTGTCGCGTCCTGGTCGTCGATGGAGGACCGCATTTCGTCGTCGACACCGCCAAGGCCCCTTGGCATTCGCTGTCGCTCGCCTTCGACATGATGGCAAGATCAACGGCTGGGCGAAAGCGGATCGTGCTTGGCCAGCTGTCGGACTTTGCCGGCTCGAACGCAAAATATGCGCGCGCCTATGAAAGTGCGCGCGAGATTGCCGACCAGGTGATCTATGTCGGGGAGCATGCCCATCGCTCGAAAGCCAGCCAGGCCGATCGCGACAGCGGCCGGTTCGTGGAACTGCGGACGCCGAAAGAGGTTTCCGATCATCTCAGGCGCACTGCCGCGCCAGGCGAACTCATCCTTCTCAAGAGTTCTTCGAGTCTTCACCTGGAACGTTTGGCGCTCGCCTGGACATATGATGTGAAATGCTGGATCCCCGCTTGCGGGAAGAAGGAAGGCTGCCAGACTTGCGGCCTTTTCGAAGTGCCGTTCGAGGAGCATCGGGAGTTCGTCAAAAAGCGCAGGCATGATCGCTGGCGGCAGGGACTTCGTCACCTCTTCGGCGGCTGACGGCATCGCGGTTCGGCCGCGGGCGCCGCCGGCACAATGGCCTCACGCGCCGGTCTTGACGTAGCTCTTGTAGACCCAGCCGTGCTTGCCGTTATAGACGATCTCGCACCACCGCTTGCAGTTCATCACCTGCACCGATGCCTTGGCTGGCACGGTGACGATCGCGGCTGCGCCCTTCTTCGGTCCAGAGCGCATGGTGACGGCCCTCAAGATGCGTCCATTGGCGGCCGCACCGACCTTTTGAGGTTTCGGTTCGGACTGCGCCGCGTCATCGGTTGCCGGCGGATCGGCATCGGGAGCCTGTGGCTTGGCCTCAGGAATGGCGGCGGTCTGGGCGCCGTCCATCTTGTCGCCCGGCGTCTTCGCGGCCGTCTCGCCCGACGGTGCGGGCGCGGCAACCTGCGACAGTGCGTCCGAGGCGTCGTTCTCCGCGGCTGGTTCGGCGAAGGCCGTGTCGGTTGATTGCGCAGCGCCAGGCTCGGCGGCCTGCTTCGATGGAGCTGGTTGATCCCCTGCCGGCTCCGACGGGGATTTGGAGTCGGGAGCCGTCCAGCGGGGGCTGTTCGACGCCAGCGCCGGAATGTTGGCTTCGCGGGCCGCCGTCGCCGGCGAAACCGCATCCGCCTTGCGCGCGGCCTGTGGTGCCGGGGCCACGGT
>NZ_RZSA01000286.1:0-6788 GCF_003998075.1 Mesorhizobium sp. M2A.F.Ca.ET.037.01.1.1
GAAATGGATCCAGCGTCAGACAAGCCAAAGCATGGATGATGCGGCGCTCAAGGACTATCTGCGCGAAAGCCACCGCCTGGTCGTGCTGAAGCTGACCACACAGGCACGCAAGCAATTGGGGCTCGCGCAAACTGGCTGATGTTCCTCAAGGCACTTGAAATCCGCCATCTTCATGCCCGGTTCATGTTGGAACCTTAACTTGGGTAACTGGTTTGCTGGCGAAGATTCGCCCGTCAGAAGCCAGAGTCGACCGGAGAGCTTGACCCCCATGCTGCGCTTGATCTTTTCCCTATCGGCACTCGCGGCCGGGCTGGCGTCTTCCGGCGCGTTCGCCGCGCCGAGCGCGGATGGCCCGCAAGGCGTGCGCCCGGCTGAACGCGGCGTGCTGATGCTGGCCCAGGAAGGCAATATCGATATCTATTACGACGCCAGGGGCAATCGGGTGCTGGTCGATGCCGACACCGGCAAGGTCATCGCGATCCAGCCGCCGGGGAGCAGGCTCGGCCGCCGGGCGCTTCGCCGGCAGCGCATGCAGGAGCTCGGCCGCGCGCCGGCCGAGGACGACGACCGCTACTATCTCGACAATCCCGAGGACATGGCTCGCTTCCGCCGGCGGCAGCTGGAGGAGAATGGCCGGGTCATCCCGCCGCCGGTCGACGAATACGATCCCAATAGCGGCGACAATTCCGTCGATGCCTATCCGCCGGCGCCCAACAATGACGAAGGCTACGCCACCACCTATCCGGAAGAGCCGAAGTCCAACACGATCAAGCGCCAGCCGCTGAACGAGGCGTCGATCGACCCGGAGCAGCCGGGCCAGGGCGAGGTGCTGCAGACCAATCCGCAGGCCTCGTTGCCGCCGAACACGGGCGGCAAGGCCAGTGTCGATCCGTCGCTGTCGCTCGGGGTGCGTCAGGATGTTGCCGCGCTGCAGGTGCTGCTCGATCGCGGCGGCGCCTCGCCGGGCGTGATCGATGGGCGCTTCGGCTCCAATGTCGACAAGGCGCTGGCCGCCTATAACGAAATAAACGGCACCAATCTGAAGTCGACAGATGCGGTCGGCATCCAGGCCGCGCTCGCCCAGTCGGGCGGCGATCCCTTTGCTTCCTACA
Source organism: Mesorhizobium sp. M2A.F.Ca.ET.037.01.1.1 (assembly GCF_003998075.1). Classification (NCBI taxonomy): domain Bacteria; kingdom Pseudomonadati; phylum Pseudomonadota; class Alphaproteobacteria; order Hyphomicrobiales; family Phyllobacteriaceae; genus Mesorhizobium; species Mesorhizobium sp. M2A.F.Ca.ET.037.01.1.1. Next base: position 1,113 of record NZ_RZSA01000286.1, read on the forward strand.
CGATCACGCCGGAAGACGCGGCCGGCCCGTATGTCGCCTCGATCCCCGAGGATTACAGCCAGAAGGCCAAGCTCAACTGCATGTGCTACACCTCGGTCACCGAGGCGCTGGCCGAGCGCTTCCACATGGACGAGACCTATCTGAAGTCGATCAACAAGGGGGTCGACTTCAATCGCCCCGGCACGATGATCAAGGTCGCCAATTTCGGCAAGCTGGTCTCGACGCCGGTGACGCGCATCATCGCCGACAAGACCAAGAAGGAAGTCTACGCCTATGATGGCAGCGGCAAGCTGGTCGCGGCCTATCCGGCGACGATCGGCTCGGCCGACACGCCGTCGCCGACCGGCATCCATGCCGTCTCGCGCATCGCGCTCGACCCGAACTACACCTACAATCCCAACATCAATTTCAAGCAGGGCCAGAACGACAAGATCCTGACCGTCCCGCCGGGACCAAACGGTCCGGTCGGCTCGGTGTGGATCGCGCTCGACAAGCCGACTTACGGTATCCATGGCACGCCCGATCCCTCCAAGATCGGCAAGACCGAGAGCCATGGCTGCGTGCGCCTGACCAACTGGGATGCGCGCGAGCTTGCCAAGCTGGTGTCGCCGGGCGTCACGGTGGAGTTCGTCGGCGGACCAACGATCGCGGAGGTCGGCGGGACCTCAACCGATGAGTTTACGCAGCAGTGAGGCGCGCGGCGCCGCGGCATAGATGAGCTGCACCAGCAGGATGAAGCCTATGCCGAGCAGCGGCGTGATCAGGCACAGCGCCGCGCCGACCGCCCACAGGGTCTGCGCCTTGACGATACGATTGTAGACGGTGCGCCGCGTTTCAGCGTCGACGTCCTCGGCGATCATGCCGTTCCTGTCGGCATACCACCAACTGGCGAACAGCGTCGCGCCCAGCATCAGCAGGTTCAGCCAGTAGACCAGCACCGCGATCCTGAACTCGAGGAAATCGGCCAGCAGGTCGGTCGAGAAGGGCAATAGTGCGATAAAGGCAAGAAAGCACAGGTTGAGCGTCGCCAGCCTGCGGTCCGACTTGGCGATCAGGCCATGCTGCGCCTGCTGGCCGAACCAGAAGATGGTGAGCGTCAGGAAGCTCAGCGCATAGGTCAGAAAGCGTGGCGCGAGCGCGAGGATCGCTCCGAGCAGCTCGCCTTCCGAGTGCACCGCCTCATGCGCCGGCACCCTGATCTCCAGGACGATCAGGGTCAGCGCGATTGCGAAGACGCCGTCGGTTATGCCGACGATGCGCCCGCGTCCTTCCGCCGACGGTTCGAGCGGTCGCTTCATGGCTTCCCCCTCCATACCTAATGTTGGAACCTAGCACGCGATCGACGGTTTGCCTTCAAGATTGCCGCTCACCTCGCCACCGGCCAGTGCCATCTGATTTCAAGAACAGCGATGCTCTGGCTCGTTGTTGCAATCATTCCGGAGGGCTAAGCAGGGATTCATGTCATCCGCGAACGAAACCACGGCCGATTCGCATTCGCCCACGCGGGCGAACGGCACGTTCTGTCCCCAAACGCAGCGCAAATTCGTGCTGGTGTCGGCAATCCTTGCCTCGGCGCTCGGCTTCATCGACGGCTCGATCCTGGCGATCGCCATGCCGGCGCTGCGCGCCGACCTCGGCGCCAGCCTGGCGGAAGCGCAGTGGATTTCCAACGCCTATGCGCTGACGCTCTCGGCGCTCATCCTGGCTGGCGGTGCCGCAGGCGACCGGTTCGGGCTGCGGCGCGCCTTCGTCACCGGCATCGCGCTGTTCATCGCCGCCTCGCTCGCCTGCGCGGTGGCGCCCGATCCGGCCATATTGATCGCCTTCCGCGCCATCCAGGGCATCGGCGCGGCGATCATGGTGCCGGGCAGCCTCGCCATCATCGCCAAAGCCTATCCGAAGAAGGAGCGCGGCCGGGCGATCGGCATCTGGGCCGCCGCATCGGCGCTGACCACGGCGCTCGGCCCCGTTCTGGGCGGCTTTGTTTTGACGACGTTCGGCAACGGGGTCTGGCGCGCGATCTTCGCCATCAACCTGCCGCTTGGGCTGATCTCCATCTATCTGCTTTTGGCCAAGGTGCCGGCCGACAAACCGACCGAAAAACGCAGCCTCGACCTTGGGGGCGCCGCGCTGGCGACGCTTGCCTTCGGCCTGCTCGCGTATGGACTGACGGCCATGAATGCCAAAGGCGGCGGAATGCTGTCAACGCCCGCGATCGTTGCCGGTGTGGTCCTGCTCTTTGTCTTCATCGCTTATGAGCGCTGGCAGCGCGATCCGATGATCGATCTCGGCCTGTTCCGCATCCGCGCCTTTGCCGGCGCCAACCTGGCGACATTCTTCCTCTATTTCGCGCTGTCGGCCAATCTGTTCTACCTGCCGATGCTTCTGATCGCCGGCTGGAGGTTGAGCGAGGCCGAGGTCGGCTTCATCTTCCTGCCGCTGTCGGCATTGATCGCGCTTCTGTCCGGGCCGGTCGGCCAGTGGTCGGACCGGATCGGTCCGCGCTTTCCGATCGCCTGCGGCAGCATGGTCGTCGCTATCGCCTTCGCCGGCCTCGCTTTGCTCACGCATTTCGGCATCCACAATTTCTGGACCGGGACATTTCCGCTGATGGCGCTGATGGGGCTAGGCATGGCGCAAGTCGTGTCACCGTTGTCGACCGCGGTCATGACGTCCGTCGAGGATAAGGATACCGGCGCCGCGTCCGGCATCAACAATGCGGTCTCGCGCGTCGGCGGCCTGATCGCGGTGGCGGCGATGGGTTCGCTGGCGGCCTGGGTTTACGCGCGGATCATCGGCAATGCTTCCGGGGTGCCAGGTTTCGGCGAGCCGCCCGCTTCCGGGCTTGCGGCCAATCTCGACGCGGCCAGAGTGGCGGCAAGCGATTCGGCTTTCACCGCGGTCGCGGCGGTCACGGCGTTGCTTTGCGTGCTTTCTTCCCTTATCGCCTGGTTCACGGTTCCCGGACAGGCATCGCCCTGGCCGCGGCAGACAGACGAATCGCGCGATTAGAGCAATTCCAGGAAAAGTGTGAGCGGTTAGGCCCGTCGACTTCGCCGTAGCCTTCCGTCTGGAATTGCGTCGAAACAGGTGGAGCGGTTCCTGGAACTGCTTAGTTCGGAAGCTGCGAATCAGTCTTGGCGCTGGCGACCTTCAGCGAGTTGCCGTCTTCCTGCTTCAGAAGATCGTCGATGCGCTCGCGCTCTTTCTTGAAGGCCACGAGATCGTCACCCTTCAGCACCTTGCCGACCGGCAGGCGCACGCGCATCGAATCGACCTTGGTGCCATTGACGATGAGTTCGTAGTGAAGATGCGGGCCCGTCGACAGGCCGGTCTGGCCGAGATAGCCGATGACTTGACCCTGGCGGACATGGACGCCGGGCTCGATGCCTTTGGCAAAAGCGCTCTGGTGGTTGTAGGACGTCTCGTAGCCATTGGCATGGCGGATGATGATCTGCTTGCCATAGCCGCCGGCCCAGCCGGCCTTTTCCACGACGCCATTGCCGGCCGCGATGATGGGCGATCCGATGGGGGCAGCCCAGTCCGTGCCGGTGTGCATGCGCACATAGCCCAGAATCGGGTGACGGCGCGCGCCGAAGCCGGAGGTGAAGCGCCCGTTGGGGAGCGGGTTGCGCAGCAGGAACTGCTTGGCGCTCGAACCGTTCTCGTCGAAATAGTCGGTGCTGCCGTCCTGCATCTGGAAGCGATAGAAATTCCGCGTCTGCCCGCCGAAGGTCGCCGACACGTAGAGAAGCTCGGAATTGTCGGAGGTCTGGTCGTCGCCGTCGGGCTGCGAGAACAGCACCTCCAGCCGGTCGGCCGGCGAAAGCCGCGACTGGAAATCGACGTCGGAAGCGAGGAGCTTGATCAGCTTCTGCGTCATAGCTTTCGACATGCCGTAGGAATAGGCGGTGCGATAGATGCCGTCATAGACATTGGGCAGGTTGCCGCGCACCACCACCGGCTGCGAATCATCGAACGCCGTCAAAAGCTCGGGATTTGGCTCCGGCTCCTGGGCCGGCACAAACTGGCCGCGGTCGTCGAGCGCGATGGTGACGATGTGCGTGGTCTTGTCATAGACGCTGGTGCGCACGACCTTGGCGATGTCGCCGCGCACTTCGAGGCCGACACGCAGCACCGTCCCGGCCTTGAGCGCCGTGGCGTTCAACAACTTGCCGATCGCTTCCGCCATGCCGGTGGCGTCAGCGCCGGTGTAGCCCGAATCGGCATAGGCCTCGGCGATCTCGGTATCCTCGGTGAAGGGGATGATTTCCTCGGCGAAGGCCGGCGTCTGATCTTCCAGGGTGGCGCGCGGCGCCACCGAAACGTTTTCCTGGGTGATCTTCACGTCGTAGGAACCGGCCATCGATTCGGCGAAGGCGTCGCCGAATCGCTGCGGATCGACATAATGCAGCGCCGCCACCTGGACGGCGCCGTCGCTCAAGCCGTTGCTGGCGTCGCGAACCACCTTTTCCACCTCGTCGGCGGAAAGGTCGCTCTTTTCGTCGAAGGAAGCGGTCTCGATCGGGAAATCGACCGTCTTCAGGCTCATTTCGCTCTCGACCTTGGCGCCGTAGATCTGCGCGGCGGCCGCGGTGGCCGTTGCCGGCTGGGCGTTGTCGTCGCTGTCGTCGCCGAACACCTGCAACGGGTCGAAGGGCGGATAGGGGCGGTTGGTCGTGTGGCCGGCGGCCAGAGCCATCTTGATCTGCACGAAAGGCATGGTGTGGATGACGTCGCGGTCACCGACCTTGGTGACCATCGACACTTCCATGCGCCGCCGGTCCTTTGCCCGGGCGATCTGGCGGGGTGCCACCAGCCTGGTGGTCTTTGCCTGCTCGCCGGAATCATCGCCGCCGCCGGCGAGACCGATGAGCTCGGCGATTTCCGGCGGGGTGGCGAGCTGCTGGCGCCCGTCGAGCGCCGCAAACAATGCCACGCCCATCAGCACGCTCGAGGTCACACCGGTGAGGAAGGTACCCGACAGCCAGCGCGCCGAGACCTCGCGGCGGTCAGGCGGACCGCTGCGGCCGTCCGCGATCAGCGGCGGCTCGTTGCCGAGTTCGGCTATGACCTCTTCGGTGTCCGGCATCCAGAAAGGCTGCTTCTTCCCCAGGCGAAACGGCTTGTCGTTCTCGTTGCGGCCATGACATTTGCCTGTCACGGCCGTTGAAGTCAACGAAGCGGCAAGCCGGCCGATATCCCCAATGATGCGTCTCTTGCGAGACGGCGCTCTTGTCGTCTGTCGCGGTCGTCTGTTTTGGGGGCGCCTCACACATACGCGCGCGCCTTCCTTCTATGGGCTGGTTTCACGCCTTAATGCGGCGGCAATAGGGCCCGCTGTGGATGACCCAAGGGTTGCCGCGGAGGCAGTCGGCTATCGAAAAGGCGGGCTGAAAAATTTGTCGCAAAAAATTCAAAAAAGTTCGAAATCGGTGTTGACGCCTCGAGTGCCCCCCGACTATATACGCCTCACCAACGACGGCGGCGACGCTGCTGGCGACCAAGAAGTTCGCTTCTGAGTATCGCGAGAGTTGGAACGAATTCAAGAGAGCCGCGTGAGCGACACTCGGAGGGCCCCGGAGCCAAGAGCGAAGCGGGCCGAGACATCGCGTTTGTGGTGTCTGTTCTTTGACAATTGAATATTGAAGAAAGAGAAACGTGGGCGGCAGAGTC